>NZ_JAUBOJ010000656.1:0-1944 GCF_036700185.1 Microcoleus sp. BM001215392
GCGAAAGTCCTCTTAAGAGGACTAATGAGTTCTTCAGTCCTCTTAAGAGGACTTTCGCTATTAGCCAGGGGTTTCAACCCCTGGCGGACTCTCCCAATTGCAGACGATCGGCTGAAGTTGACACCAATGGGCACGATCGTTTCCCACCAAAAGATATTTTAAGAACTGACCTTAACTTAATAACTCACAATTGACAATTAGCCAATAGAAATAAATTTTTGATTAAACTCAAATTATGCGATCGCATCATTCGTAGCAATTATTGCAAAAATTACGTTTCGTATAAAGAAAGTATAAAATTTAGACCAAAAGTGCCAAAATGTGTTTAAACCTAATAATTGATGGATAATTTTAAAACGCAATGGATACAGCTAACTTTCCCTGGTTAACAACAACAATTCTGTTTCCCATTGCTGCCGCCTTGCTAATTCCTTTGATTCCCGATAAGGATGGCAAGACGGTGCGGTGGTATGCTTTGATTGTCGGTTTGATTGATTTTGCTCTGCTTGTTTATGCTTTTTGCACTCAGTACGATTTCAGCAATCCAGACTTGCAACTGGTAGAAAGTTATACTTGGGTGCAGCAACTTGATTTAAATTGGTCAGTAGGTGCTGACGGTTTGTCAATGCCGTTGATTTTGCTGACAGGTTTTATTACTACCCTGGCGACTTTAGCTGCTTGGCCAGTCACACTTAAACCAAAGCTATTTTACTTTTTGATGCTGACAATGTACGGCGGCCAAATCGCAGTTTTTGCCGTGCAGGATATGTTGCTGTTTTTCCTGGTTTGGGAACTAGAATTAGTCCCGATTTACCTGATTTTGTCAATCTGGGGCGGCAAAAAGCGCCTCTACGCAGCAACTAAGTTTATCCTTTACACCGCAGGCGGTTCGCTGTTTATTTTGGTTGGCGCGCTGACGATGGCGTTTTATGGCGATACGGTGACTTTCGATATGCGGGCGATCGCAGCCAAAGAATTCGCCCCCAATGTAGAATTGCTCCTGTACACAGGATTTTTAATCGCCTACGGCGTCAAACTGCCGATTTTTCCCCTGCACACTTGGCTCCCCGACGCCCACGGCGAAGCAACCGCACCAGCCCATATGTTGCTAGCAGGAATTCTGCTAAAAATGGGCGGCTACGCCTTGCTGCGGATGAATGCCGGAATGCTCCCGGATGCTCACGCTACTTTTGCACCCATCTTAGTAATTTTGGGTGTAGTTAACATTGTTTACGCGGCCTTAACCTCCTTTGCTCAGCGCAATTTGAAGCGCAAAATTGCTTATTCTTCGATTTCGCACATGGGGTTTGTGCTGATTGGGATAGCTTCGTTTACCGATTTGGGTACGAGCGGCGCTATGCTGCAAATGGTTTCCCACGGTTTGATCGGGGCGAGTTTGTTCTTTATGGTAGGCTGCACGTACGATCGCACGCACACCCTCATGCTCGACGAAATGGGCGGGGTAGGCAAGAAAATGCGCAAAGTTTTCGCAATGTGGACAGCTTGCTCTATGGCATCTTTGGCTTTGCCGGGAATGAGCGGTTTTGTCGCAGAATTGATGGTATTTGTAGGCTTTGCAACTAGCGACGCTTACAATCCGGTGTTCAAGGTTTGCGTGGTATTTTTGGCGGCTGTCGGGGTGATTTTGACTCCGATTTATCTGCTGTCGATGCTGCGTGAAATCTTCTACGGCCCTGAAAACAAGGAATTGGCGGAACACGAAGAGTTGGTGGATGCGGAACCGCGAGAAGTGTTTATTATTGCGGCTTTGTTAGTGCCGATTATTGGGATTGGCTTGTATCCGAAGATGCTGACTCAGGTTTATGATGCGACTACTACACAGTTGACGGCAAAGTTGCGGGATTCTGTGCCATCTCTAGTGGCTAAGGCTGCTGCGGATCGAACTGTGTCTCTGCGCGCACCTGCGATCGAGCCTAGCAAGTT
>NZ_JAUBOJ010000657.1:0-1924 GCF_036700185.1 Microcoleus sp. BM001215392
ATTAGGCAAAATTTCTCAAATGGAAATATCCAACCGCAATTTTCCAACAACTCTTCCTTGCAGCGAAATAGTTCTCGTGCTTTGTCGTCAAGAGTAACACCAAATTTAGAAATCAAAAATTCAGTCAAATGGATTTCCTTCACCAAATGACTATAGGTTAGTGGTCGTAGATAGTCAGAATATGAGTGGAAAAATCCTAGAGATTCAGAGTGATTTATTGCCAATTTATTAAACTCAAACAGGAGATCGCGATCGGCATCCGGCTGTAGTCTTATTGCGCCCCACAGCATCTGCGACAACAATGAAATAAATCCTACATCCACCCATTGAAATAGCTCCGCGAAAAGGGATTTTCCCCATTGTATTAAATTGCCAGCCTTTATTTCAGATGATATTTGCGAACTATCGAACGCAGACTTAAAAAACGGAATCAATTCTCTATCCAGCGATTTAAATATCTCCTCGTCGAAATCCGATGATTTTTGAGGTTGCGAGCTACTGTAGATTTTTAGTTGTTCGATTAGTTTCAAATAAACTACCGGAGGACTGCTACAAAAAACAATTTGAGGTGATTCTCGACCGATAGCTGCATAGATTTTTTTCACGGTTTCTCTAGCTGTTCGAGGATCGATTGGTGCAGTCGATAGGGTCAGGTATTTTTGTGTAAGTTCGATCGACAAATTTAAATCGGTAATTTGATTGGTGTCTAGACGTAGTTCGGTGAGGTTGGTGAGTGCTGACAGCGAGGAAATATCGGCAATTTGATTGTTACTGAGATCGAGGTAGGTGAGGTTGGTGAGTGCTGACAGCGAGGAGATATCAGTAATATGGCTGTCGTAGATAGTCAGTGTTGTCAGGTTGGTGAGTGCTGACAGCGGGGTGAGGTCGGTAATTTGATTGTCCCACAGATACAAGTAGGTCAGGTTGGTAAGTGCTGACAGCGCTGTAATATCAGTAATTTGTGTGTCCCATAAATACAGGCGTGTTAGGTTTGTAAGTGCCGATAGCGGACTGATATCGGTAATTTCATCTGCAATAAATAGTTCAGTAAGATTGGTGAGTGCCGCCAGAGGAGTAACATCGATATTTTCGTCATTTCCGATACCCAGTTCGGTGAGGTTAGTGAGTGCCGACAGCGGAGTAATATCGGTAATTTGATTATTTGCGATACCCAGTTCGGTGAGGTTAGTGAGTGCTGAAAGCCGAGTAATATCGGTAATTTGATTATTTTCGATACCCAGTTTGGTGAGATTAGTGAGTGCCGACAGCGGAGTAATATCGGTAATTTGATTGGTGGCTAGATGCAGTTCGGTGAGATTAGTGAGTGCCGACAGCGGAGTAATATCGGTAATTTGATTGGTGTCTAGACGTAGTTTGGTGAGGTTAGTGAGTGCTGAAAGCGGAGTAATATCGGTAATTGTATTGCTCATCAGATACAGTTTGGTGAGGTTGGTGAGTGCTGACAGCGGAGTAATATCGGTAATTTCATTGTTGTTGAGACATAGTTCGGTGAGGTTGGTGAGTCTAGATAGCGGAGTGATGTCGCTAATTTGATTGCCTTGGAGATTGAGTGCGGTCAGGTTAGTGAGTGCTGATATCCAGGTGAAGTCGGTAATTGACCTCTGTCCGAGATTGAGTGAAGTCAAGTTTAAAAGTACCTTCTCTGCTTCATTACAATCAAAAGTACCCGCCTCGTTTAGCAGCACTTTAATTGTATGTCTTGCCGATTCTGAAAGACTATCTTTGTGCTTACACCAGTCGGCAAAGCTGCTGAAATTCATTGGTTGGTTTGCTTGTGGTTCTGACATAGTAAATTCCGATTCTATTTTGGTAAAATTTCAGTCTGCCTGTCTGTCAGTTCCGCAGTCCGGCAGGGGTTTAAACCCCTGCCTCAAAGCGTAAGTCGGTTGAAACCGACTGAAAT
>NZ_JAUBOJ010000658.1:0-1921 GCF_036700185.1 Microcoleus sp. BM001215392
CTTAATCACAATTAGTGAAGCCAGATTTTTTTGCAAATGATTTAGGATCGCTATAGTAAGACTATATTTCGTGTCAGTTTCAGTCCTGATGGACAGACAATTGCTTCAGCTAGTGCAGATGGAACAGTTAAACTATGGAATTTAGATGGCAAAGAACTCAAAACCTTGAAGCACGATAACGGTTTAGTTGCAGATGTCACTTTTAGTCCTGATGGTCAAACGATTTTAACCGCAGGTATGGATGGCTTAAGACTCTGGAATTTGTCAGGACAGCGCCTATCTCAATTTGGAGGAACAGCCCAAAAGTCCGAAGAATTTAGTGGTGTAGGTTTCAATATTGAATTCAATGAAAATACAAAAATTTTAACTGTTGTAAAGGTAATTGAAAATTCACCAGCAAAAAGATTAGGTATAAAAGTAGGAGATCAAATATTAGCAATTGATGGAAATCCCACTCCAGATATGAGTCTTGACGAAAACATAAATCTTCTTAGAGGTGAGGCAGGTACAAAGGTTATTCTGAAGATTTCTCGACAAGGAAATGATACTTTTGATGTAGCCATTACCAGAGATATAATCAAAACCGTTGAGATTGGAGGTATTCGTTATAAAACTGCAAAATTCAGTCCTGATGGTCAGACAATTGCTGCGAGTAGTGGGTTTGAGAAAGGGACAATTAAGCTCTGGAGTGGCGATGGTCGCCTACTTAAAACTCTCACAGGACATAAGGATACGGTTTGGGATGTCAGCTTCAGCCCTAATGGCAAAATGCTTGCCTCGGCGAGTTTAGACAAAACTGTAAAACTTTGGAGTATTGACGGTAAAGAACTCAGAACTTTAAATGGGCATAGTGATGAAGTTAACGCTGTTACTTTTAGCCCTGATGGACAAATGCTGGCATCAGCAGGTAAAGACGGTATTGTCAGAGTCTGGAGAATTGATGGCACTTTAGTTAAACCTCTATTGGGTAATCATCGTACTTTCAGTATGGGCAACCCCAATAGCATCAGTTTTAGTCCTGATGGTAAGACATTAGCTTTAGCCAATGAAGAGGAAGTTCAACTATGGAACCCTGAAGGTACTTTGCTCAAAATTTCTAGATTCGGTATTAGGGCGTGGTTTGCTCCCGATGGAAATGTACTTACTTCAGGTGGTGATAGTGATGGACATGATTGGAATGTTAACAAGGTGAGTTTCAGTCCTGATGGTAAGATACTTGCTTCAGCCAGTTCTAACAACGAGATAAAACTCTGGAACCCTGATGGTTCTTTACTCAAAACCCTTGAAGGACATACTAACGCAGTTGAGGACGTGAGTTTTAGTCCCGATGGCAAAATTTTAGCCTCAGCCAGCAAGGATCAGACCGTGAGACTCTGGAACCTCAAGGATAAGTCGCATAAAATTCTGCGCGGACACAACAGTTTTGTCAATAGCGTGAGTTTTAGCAGTAGTGGTTTGTTGGCTTCTGGTAGCATGGATAAAACGCTTAAACTTTGGCTTAGTGATGGTACTTTACTCAAAACTTTCAATATGGATTCATTCACTATGGCAAAGTTCAGTCCTGACGGTAAAACTTTAGCTGTTAGTTCTGACAAAGTAACTTTGTTGAATTTCGATCTTGACGATCTGATGGTACGGGGTTGCGATTGGGCGCGTGATTATCTGAAAACTAACCCCAATGTGAAGGAGAGCGATCGCCATCTCTGTGACGGAATTAATCAAAGCAAATAAAATAACCAACAAAAAATGAACTATTAGCGACAGGGTGCGATCGGTTAAAGGATTATTTCGTTACTCGTCCAGAGGAAAAACAAAAGTTAAAAGTGTGTCAAGATCATCCAAAATCTAAATAAATTAGGACTTACGCAGTAAGGATTCAGGTCTGAGAAATAGGAACGAGCTCAGGCATAGCCAAGTCACA
>NZ_JAUBOJ010000659.1:0-1911 GCF_036700185.1 Microcoleus sp. BM001215392
GGGATTATAACTAATAACTTATATTCGGTCATGCGAGAGCCCTCTTCAACAGTGAGAGGCTTTTCAAGATTTAAAATAATAGTTATGTTTATATATCAAAAAATCCGATTTTTAGCGAATCATAAAAACAAATGGGACGAATGGATGCTGTCGCAGATTGCCACAATGGAAACAGGAAATGAAATCATGCCACCTTGGGTAATGTTTCCAGGAGAGGACGTTGGCTGGCGACAAGGTTATCAAGAAGCTTGGTTGCACGAAGTTTGGCTACCATTTTGGTGGCGGTTGCTGCCTGGGGAACGGGAAATTTATATTAACAAATGGAATATTCCGGCGTACTGGAGAGTTCGGATTAGCAACTATACAAAATAATCGGGCATTTGTTAAGAAATTTGAGATTTTGTGCTGCTGGCGATCGACTTATGATACATTTCTGAAACCTGAAAGCGGGAAAGTCCGGTGCAATTCCGGCGCTGTGCCGCAACTGTGAAAGTCAGAATGCCGATTTCAGGGCGCGTTTGTCGCGTTTACTTGTAGGTTCCCTGCGTCGCACGGGGAAGGAGATTATTTGTTAGCTTTGACTGATTTACCGACTTGTCCGGGCTTATTTTCCGGTTCCCGCGCCCGAGACGGAATATTATCGAGGATGCGGATTCCGGGCGGAATTTTAAATGTAGCGCAGTGTGGGGCGATCGCCAATTTAGTCGATCGCTACAGTACCGGCTGTTTGCAAGTCACAAATCGCGCAAATTTGCAAATCCGAGAATTGCACTCGGAAATTCCCGCAGAAGTTTGGCAAGATTTGCAGGAATTGGGATTAGCATCTCGCCGCATTGAAGTTGACCCAATTCGCAATATAATGGCAAGCCCAACAGCAGGAATCGATCGCCAAAACTTACTCGATACTCGCCCGCTAGTTGCAGCTTGGGATAATTACCTGCAAACCCATCCTGAGTTATCAGAACTTTCCGCTAAATTCAGCATTGGTTTCGACGGCGGAGAATCAGTTTCGATCCGCGATTTACGTAACGATATTTTATTAGTAGCCCAAAAACGACCGACAAATTCCGAAATAATTTTTAGCCTGCATTTAAACGGCGTCGAGACAGGAATTATTATCGAAGAATCGCAATGTATTTCAGTATTAGCAAGCTTAACAAACGCGTATCTTGAATATACCAAAAATCAGCAGCGAATCAATGGCAAAAAACCGCGTTTGCGTCATCTAATCGGTGATTGGGGTACTGAAAAATATCTAAAAAAAGTAGAGAAAAATTTACCGCTTGCATTGCGGCGAGAGTCGATCGAGCTTTCTGAAAGGGCGATCGCACCCAACAGCAATCTCGGCATTCACACTCAACGACAGTCCGATTTCTCCTACATCGGCATTGCACTGCCCCTAGGCAAGCTAGAATCAAAGCAACTGAGAAATTTGGCAAATTTAGCCAAAAATCTAAGCGGAAGCACCCTGAGACTCACGCCGTGGCAAAATCTGCTGATTTCTGACATCCCCAACTCCGAGGTTTTCGAGGTCAATCAGCAAATCGCCGATTTAGGATTGCACTCATCCGCAACTCGCCTAGATTCCTGCTTAGTTGCGTGCGCCGGTAGCAGCGGCTGTGCGTCAGCAGCGACAGATACTCAAAGTGACGCCCTAGCAATGGTGAGGGATTTAGCGCAAAAACTGACGATCGACCGATCGATCAATATACATTTCAGCGGCTGCTCCAAGTCCTGCGCCCAACACCAGCCAATAGATATCACCCTAGTAGGAATTCAGATTCACCACAAAGGCGAAACCATCCCAGGTTACAACATTTATGCAGGTAAAAAAGACTTGCCCTTTGGACGGCAAATCTTCCCAGCCGTTAGTGTAGCCGAGATGCCCAGTGCGATCGAGCGAATGTTGCG
>NZ_JAUBOJ010000660.1:0-1904 GCF_036700185.1 Microcoleus sp. BM001215392
CAATTAAGGACGTTCGAGCTGGTATGGCGGCTCAACTTCTGCGCCATTCGCGTATTACCGTTGCTTGCATCTAACAGCGTCGTAATTGCAGCGTGGCGTATTCTGTGCGGGCTGATTCTTTTAGGAATTCCCGCAGCGGAGCAAGTTGAGAAAACAAGCTTGTAAATAGCGTACCCGCTCAACCTCAACCCGTATTCACGCTTTGTCAAAGCAATAAATAAAGGCTCTTGGGGCATTGCAGCTCCCCGCACGCTCAGCCAATCAGAAATCGCATCTGCCGTCGCGTTGTGCAAGTCAATTAGCTGCGCTTGAGTTCCCCTACCTTTGCCGTAAATATTCAGAGTTCGGGCCAGCGGGTCAAAGTCGCCTATATTGGCTCCGCCGATCTCCCCCCGGCGCAACGCATTGTCCCACAGCAGCCGGAGAACTGCATAGTCGCGCTTTCCCTGGGGCGTACTCCGGTCAGGAATGGACAACACCGACTGCATCGCCGCCACATTCTCAGAAGCAACTCGGCCAAACCCTGTAGTATCCCGGTAAGGAACCACCTTCTCTCCTTCAACATCTACCAAACTCCACTCGCACTCGCCCACCTTGCGAGCAAAATTCACCAAACTTTTGATCGCCGCCAGCCGCCGATTAATCGTCGCTTCCTTGAGTCCCTTGTCAATTAGTTTGGCTTTATATTTGAGAACCACCGCGACAGCGGCGAAGCGGTTCAGCCGTAGGAACTCGCGCACTAATGCCGGGTGCGGTTCCTGCTCCGTCATTGTCGTAAAGAAATCGTACAAGTCTTTCTCATAAGCACGCCTAGTGTTGACAGAGCGCTTGGCGGATAACAGCTCTGCCACTAGGTCGCGCGTCGAAGCGATTTCTCCAAAGGAATTAGTAGCGTGTTCTAAGTCCATAGTCGGCCCGATAATTTGACTTTCCAGACCAGATTACCTGAATCTGGGGTGCAAAAAGATGGATAATTTACCAGTCCGTTCGGCGAGCGTACTAATGATGAGCGGCGGGCTCCAAAACCTTGCAGGCGCAGCGACGCTCGCTGCAATTGAGTGAACGAGCATAAATTTTGATGGTCAGACAATTAAAGCTGCCTCTTGGGGAAGTTCTGCCGCTAGCGCCGCCCCCTCTCTCTTGGCAACAGCACCTTTTCAACCTTTACAGACAACATGAAGTTGCCCGTTCACCGCTGGTGCGAGATGAGCGTGTGGGTTTCTCGGCCTCTTGGGTCGAAACCGTTATTGCTAAAGCCTTGGAACGGGGGAGTGCGACTGTCTTCGATCCATTTGCCGGTGCGGGTGAAATGCCAATCGAACCCGGAGCTAGCTGGTTCTCCCGGAGTGCGACTGTCTTCGATCCATTTGCCGGTGCGGGGACGACGCTGCTTGCTGCTGAGAAAATGGGGGTTGAATGTTTGGGAGTAGAAGCTCATCCCTTCGTTGCTAGGATTGCTTCAGCCAAGTTGTTATATCGAACTGACCCCGCTCTTTATTTAGAGCATATCAGAAAGGTCAAAATACGTGCCGAAAATTTGCCTGGCTGTGTAGATAATTATCCGGCTCTGATTCGTTCTTGTTTTAGCGATCGCTCCCTTGAAGGCTTAAATCGATTGTGGCAGGCTTGGAAACAATGAGCTGACGATTCTCCTCAATCCGAGTTGGTATGGCTGACAATTATAGCCATTCTCTGCCATGTTTCCTGCGTTGGAACTGCCCCTTGGCAGTACATCTTACCTAACAAAAAATAAAAAATCTGTATTGTAGCCGCCGATGTCAGCTTTTGAGCTAATGGTTCAAACCCAGGTTCAAGACATGAGAATTGCAGGAAAAACAGCAGCTAATACGGGTGCATCTCATTTTTGCAAATATATTCGTAGGGGCGAAGCATTTCGGTAGTAA
>NZ_JAUBOJ010000661.1:0-1897 GCF_036700185.1 Microcoleus sp. BM001215392
CACCGCTTCCCCCATCATCGAACAGCGAACGCTCGCCGAGGCCGTTTTCTCCCACTTCAGCAACTGTTCCCGAAAACCCGCGTCTTGCTTGGCCCGCTGCACGATCGCCTGACTGATGACTTTCTTCTGAATTTGCTCTGTCGGGATACCTTGCTGCTTCAAATAATCCAACAACCGCTGCACGCTTTCGGAGAATTTATCCGGCGTCTGAGACATCAAAATAAACGAAATTTGGCGCACCATTCGCTGATAGATTTCCTGTCTTCTGAGCACCAGATCCTTTTGATTCAGCATCGTCTGCTGCGCTGTTGCTGACTCTTTATGGGAACCGTTGTCGGTAACAGCCAATCCCAGCAAACTCAAAATTTCAGCGCCCTTGACTAAAACCTTTTCCAACATATTTGGATAAAGCGCCAAAATGCGATCGCCCAAAATCTTGCCATTCACCAAACGGTTCGCGCTCAGCCGCAGTAAATGTTGTTCTCGGGCCGACTCAAAAAAATGTACAGTCAACTTTAATTCGTAGCTCTCCAACTCCACTTGACGCACCGTAAAAACCAAAGCCTCCCAATTAGGAGATTGGGCAAAACACACCTCCACAATCGAACTTTCCTGTTGATAGTGCTCCCCCAATTCCCCAGACTCAAAATCGCGATCGGCTGGCAAGCGATTTGCCGCAACTTTTGCAGTATAATCAAAGTTAGTAAAAACATAGGCACAGTCAACTTTCGACAGATCGACATCTTGAACCTGCCAATTTTGAATGCAGCAACCCGTAAGCTGCGCCCCCTCCAAATTCGTCCGAATTAAACGGCACTCAATCAAACAAGCTTCTCTTAAATCCGCCTCAGCCAACATCGCATCCATCAAATAAGCGCCGCTCAAATCAGCTTTCCGCAAATCGGCACTGCGCAAATTAGCTTCGCTCAAATCCGCCCGCAGCAAATACACTGCTTCCAGGTTAGAGCGCACCAAAAGCGCCTGCTTAAAACTCGATTTCAATAAATAAGCACCCGCCAGATTAGCTCGACTCAAATCAGCCCGATCCAGCACCGCCTCTGTCAAATCTGCCCCCGCCAGCACAGCTCGGTGCAAGTCAGCGCCTGTCAGATTTGCCGATCGCATTTGAGCACCATTCAAGTCAGCTTCAATCAAATTTACACCTGTCAGATTTGCCGATCGCAAATTCGCTTCCACCAAATGCGCTTCCCGCAAATTAGCACCCGTCAAATTCGCACCAACAAGACTGGCGCGGTTGAGATTCGCCTCCATTAACTCGGCCATCATCAACTGCGCGCCGTCGAGTTTAGCTTTTTCCAAATTAATTTGGTCAGATTTAACGTTTTGAAGATTAGCACCGCCCAAATCCGCCTCAAGAAGCGTCGCCCAATTAAGATCCGCTGCTTCCAAACAACTCAAGCGCAAATCTGCTTTTGCTAGATTTGCTCCGCTCAAATTTGCCCCGCTCAAATTCGCCCCAGCCATCCCCGCACTGCGGAGATCCGCGCGGCGCAAACAAGCCCCAATTAACTTAGCATTGCTCAAAAAAGACCAGCTCAAATTAGCACCAGTCAAGTTAGCACCAGTGAGGTCTATTTCTCGCAGGTTGACACCGCTTAAACTAGCACCGCTGAGGTCAATATGAGCAAAGTTGCGCTCTCCCTCTTGGTAGCGCTGTAAAAATTCCTGTATTTGCATTCGCAGGGGAAGGGGAAGGGGAAGGGGAAGGGGAAGGAAAAAAACTATTTCTAGTCTGGTAAAATAACAGTTATCATGGGGTACATCTCAATGCAAGCAAATATGTTTGTAGGGGCGAAGCATGACCGTAGTCAATATGGAATTATAACTAATAACTTATATGCGGTCATGCTTCTTCAGGCCTCAAAAACCAGATGCA
>NZ_JAUBOJ010000662.1:0-1871 GCF_036700185.1 Microcoleus sp. BM001215392
ATCCATAACCATTGTATTTAATAAAATTTTGTGAATCATTTAGACTTGCTATATCATGCACAGATTATTTGACCAGGCCTCCGGTGCACTTGCTTGGCAAAGATATTGCTTCAGTGCTATCGTATCTCGTCGAGACATAGCTGCGGATTAAGTCAGCCATTTGGCATTGTTCTGTTACTGAATTGCTTCTCAAACAAATGCGATCGCACCCCAATATCAATAACTCAACATAGTAGCTATAATTTCCCTCGCCATCTTCTATTTCGTCTAATTCCACTGCACAAATATCGCGAATTGAGCGTTCTGTAACATCATTAAGCCACAAACCCCGCCGTTTAACGGTCATTTTCCCCAAAGTTTTATCAAAGATATAGATTTCCGAGATCGCGCCATCCAACAAACACAGGGAGAACAACAGAAATATCCCTCCCCCTATCCAATTGCAGGCCAATATAATCTGCAATAATCCCAGGGCGAGGAAAGGAGAAATCAATAGCAATACATTCCAGATTCTCGAAGTTTGAATTGTTAGTTCAGTTGGTGTTTGTTTGAGAATTTTCATAAGTTTATCCTGTTATTTTGGGAAATGATGTGAATTACTAATTTCTCGTCCCCGGATTATTTAGTTTGTCTGCGGGCGATCGCCTTTTTGGTGTTGTCAACAGCCTTGATAGCATAAGCATCGCCCGGAAGCACCTGCAAAGCTTTGTTAAAATTGATTAAAGCCGTTTGGTAGTCTCTCTGCGCGTAGCAGAAATAGCCAAGTTTCATTAATTTTTTGAATTCATCTTTGTTACCGGGAACAGATGCTGCATCAAGTCGAGGAGATGGCTGAGTACCCGGAGATGATTCTTGAGTTGCTGGTGGGGAAACATCGGTTTCTTGAGTCTAAGTGCATCAATCTCGATCGGATTAACCTCACTTTCCAAGCATTCCCCAATAAGCCACACCGTAAAGTTGAGCCGCCTGCATAGCTTCCTCGTCATAACCTTGACTTTTGAAAAGAGCCTCGGCTTGTTTTAGGTAGCCCATTGCTTGTTCTTTATTGTTTGTTTTGTCTTGACTAATCAAAGCCAATCCTAATCTCATGTGAGCATCAGCATCATTAGAATCACTTTCAATCGCAGTTTTCCAGTGGGCAATTTCCTCTTCTATAGTTTTCCATTGAAGTTCATCAGAGTTGTCTGTGGGAAAGCCGTCAATACCGTAATTTTGGATACCCAAAAATATCGCAATGACTTCAGCTTGTTTATGATAGCCTCCCAAACTACCAGTGGTAAAACCAGAAGTTAGAGGAACACGCTGCTTACCTGAGTGCAATACAACGCAGATACGATATTTATTACTCTCACTATCTGAAATTTCCTGTATTTCCACACCGGAAATATCTTGAAGCAGGTGCTTAATAAGTTTTGTTTCCTGTATTTCTATGCCTGAAATACGTTGAATCAACTGTTTGAGGGATTTTCTTTTTGCAATAAGTGGTTTATGTCGCTTGATGGTCATATGACCGAGATTTTTATCAAAGGTAATAGTCTCAATTTCTACAAATATTACCAATACCACACCAAGGAGCGCAAATAAAGCAGCGAAAAAACCTCCAGAAAACAAAACCGCAAACAAACCGAACAACAAAAAACTACCCCCAACAAATAGCTGTATCCAAAATGCGGACATTTCTACGAATTCTAGTTTGTCTGATGTTTGTTTCATGATTTTATGTTTAATGAATTTCAAGTGAATGTGAACGTGGATTATTTAGTTTGTCTGCCGGCGATCGCCTTTTTGGTATTGTCAACAGCTTTGACAGCATAAGCATTGCCCGGGCGTACCTGCAAAGCTCTGTTAAAATTGATTAAAGCTGTTTGATA
>NZ_JAUBOJ010000663.1:0-1831 GCF_036700185.1 Microcoleus sp. BM001215392
CCTTGCAAAGCCGGGCCCGCATTTTGGGAAATCGCCGCGATGTCGCTGCTAGGAACTAGAGAAGTAGGACTTACTTGTAGGGCACCAAATTGAGCATCTGTTAATCCCAAACTACCTCGCACTTGTTCGCGACTAACTGCTGTGAAGCCGAAGACATTCGGGACATTGATATTCACGCGGCCCCCGGCGGCGCTCTTGGCGTTGGCGGTGATGTCGCTATTTTCTTGCGGGAGGGCCACAAGAATGTTGCTGTTAATGTTAATGTTGCCGCCGTCGGAAGCACCCGCATCGGTGGTAATTCGGCTGTTGCGGCGCAATTGGATGTCTCGCGCTTGCAGGTTAATATTTGCTCCAGTACCTGATACGGTGGTGCCGTCAATCCTAGCTTTGTTGTCAAGCCCGATCGAATTTGCGGCAATATTGATGTTACCAGCGCGCCCGGTTCCCGTGGCCTGCACCGTGACTGTAGCTCCATCTCTGACAATTAGTCGATCGCGCGCCGTCAGATTCAGCGAACCCGCATTTGCTGTAGCATTGGGATTAGTACCGAATGTCTTGCCCACCGAAGCATCAATTGTACTGACAAACAAACCGTTATTGCCACTGCCGCTCACCTGGATGCGATCGGCATTAACAGTAATATTCCCCACATCTCCCGCCCCCAAAGAACTGGTAGAAACTATTCCCCCATCCCGCACGGTTAAGCTTGGCGTATCAATGCGAATATCCCCGCCCCGACTAGAGCTCAAAGTTCCAGAAGTCAGCGCACTAGCATTCTGAATTCCGCTGGTCAAAAGTTGAGAAATGCCCGAAATTTCTACTGATTCTGTAGCCCTAACAGTTAAATTTCCAGCAGGCCCGCCCTCTTGAGAAAACAAAAACCTGCCAACTAAAACACCCGTTCCTAATGTAAAAGCAGAACCTCCAGAAAGAGTCAACCGCTTCGTATCAACGTTAATATTCCCCGCCCTTCCGTTAGAACCAATACTCAGCGTGCTAATTCCAGTTGACACAACTGTTCTCGGGCCGGTGTTAGATAATTCTACCGATTCAGCAGCTTTAATGTTGATATTCCCAGACGAGCCACTGCTGTAGCTTGTCGTACCCAGAAGAGAACCGTCGCGCATAATTAATCTCGCGACATCAATAGTAATACTTCCTCCCGCACCGGTACTTTCTTTCGCTGTCCCGTTGTTGATTCCAGAACTCACCATCTCAAAAGTATTGGCGCGAATGATTAAATTTCCGCCCCTTCCACCGCCAAAAGTGATCCCGCTACCTACTACCCCATTGTTGAGGAGCAGGCGGTTGGTGTCGATCGTAATATTTCCCCCCGAACCAGCACCAGCACTAGCATTAAACAGCACAAATAGCGGGTCAAACGGGTCTGTAGTTCCGGATACCAGATATTTAATTACAACTTGTTGATACCCATCAACTCCCAGCCCGCTCATTTCTACTGAATCAGCAGCGCGGAAGTTGATATTGCCTCCCGCACCATCTCCTAGAGTCAGAGTAGAAAATTGGGTGCCGTTTTGCACTCGCAACTTTTGGGCATTGATATCGATACCTCTACCATCAATATTTCCGAGTGTCAGCGCATAAATTCGCGCACCGCTGATGGCGACATTTCCACCTTTAATCTCAACTGAGCCGCCACCGGTTCCGCTCGTGTTGATGAGTGTTCCATCGGATATTTGAATGTTGCCGAAGTTCTGAATATTGCCATAATTAACAGTTAAACTCCCCTGTTCCCCCGCTGTCAGTGCAAAATTAACTACACCCGGACTGGCCACGCTACCGAGCAAAACTTGTCCGCCACTAGCCGTTA
>NZ_JAUBOJ010000664.1:0-1823 GCF_036700185.1 Microcoleus sp. BM001215392
TTGGTTATTGGTTATTGGTTATTGGTTCTTGGTTATTGGTTATTGGTTATTGGTTATTGGTTATTGGTTCTTGGTTATTGGTTATTGGTTCTTGGTTATTGGTTCTTGGTTATTGGTTATTGGTTATTAGTCATCAGTTATTAGTTATCAGTTGTTAGTTATTTGTTATTTGTTATTTGTGATTGATGCTTGGCGAGCAGTTATTAGTTATTCGTAACAATCAACAACTAACCACTAACACTCAAGAACTAGAAATTAACAACAAGCAATACAGGCAAACTCACCAATAACCAATAACCAAGAACAACTAACTACTGACTAATGACTAATGACTAATGACTAATGACTAATGACTAATCATAGATTTGCTCTGGCATCCTGAACCGCTGCATAGAAAAATATGCCTGTGAGCGGTACGCTGAGGGCGAGGATGATGCCGGTAACTAAATTGCCGAGTTGAGCTTCTCCCGAAGACAGCTCAAAGATTGACCCGACTGCGGCGATCGCAGTGATGCACGAAAGAGCTAACAATAAACCACTTTTTGGAGTTCCTGCCATCATACTGATTTGACTGCCTTTGGCGAAAATTTCATCTTGACTAATTCTTCATTCAGTGCGAGCTTGTTTTCTACTCTGTCTACAAATAGCACTCCGTTGAGGTGATCCATTTCGTGCTGAATTGCCCTCGACAATAACTCTTTGGCTTTTAGGGTTTGCGGGCGGCCGAATTCGTCGCGGTAGGACACTTCAATGACTTCTGGGCGTTTGACTTCCAAATAGACCCCCGGAATGCTCAGACACCCTTCTTGCATGATGCAGATATCGCCGCTGCTACTTTTGATAGTGGGGTTAATCAAAACCAATGGGGGTGTGGCGGGGTTTTCGGGGTCGCAGTCGAGTACGATTACTTGTTTGTGGACTCCGACTTGGGGGGCTGCCAAACCGATGCCGTCTGCACTGTACATGGTTTGCAGCATTTCGCGGACGAGCTGCCGAATTTCTGCATCGACGCTGTTGACGCGCTTTGCTGGCTGTCGCAGGACGCGATCGCCTAAAGTGTGTATTGTTAGGGGCGGTTTTTCTAACTTTTTCTTTTCAACCAAAACCTGAGCCGTCATAAAACCTCGCGAGATGTTTGGAAAGTCCCAACTATAGCTGCTGGGGGATTACATGGAAACCAATACTATTATTTTCAATATTAATCTAATTTTAAGTAGCCATGACTGGAAACGCACCAAACCAACGGCCTGTTATTTCTCTGGGGCTTTCGCCTGCTTTATTGGCGGTAGAGATCGCAGGGGCGATCGCGATTTTAGTGTCGATTTTGCCGATCGTACAATTTTGGGCGGTTTTGCCCGATCGAATTCCGATTCACTTCGGCTTGGGGGGGCAGCCTGATGCTTTGGGCGACAAGGTGATGATTTGGATGCTGCCGGCAGTGGCTGCTATTATTTTTGTGGTTTTAACTGCGGTATCGCGCTATCCGCATACTTTTAACTATCCGGTACGGATTACTCAGGAAAATGCGCGCCGCCAATATCTTTTGGGGCGAAGCCTTTTGGTTTGGCTAAAGGCAGAGATTTCTTGGCTGTTTGCTTTTATAGTGCGGCAGCAAATTCTTGTGGCTTTGGGCAATGCTCAAAGGTTTAGTATAGAGTTGGTTTTTGGGATATTTTTTTTGATATTTGCGACGGCTGGCTTGTATTTGGTGAGGGCTTATTTAGCGCGCTAAATGCAAGCAAAAACTTTCACATAAAAAGGTTTGATCGTTCGGAATGCGAGTCCTTTCTTTGATGCGGACTCGCATTCCGAACGATCAAACC
>NZ_JAUBOJ010000665.1:0-1803 GCF_036700185.1 Microcoleus sp. BM001215392
CCCCCTTACCAAGGGGGGGAACGAGGGGGGGTAGAGGCCGGGGCGATTTTGCAGCGAGTTTTGGAAGAACATTATCAAAATGTCGAATCCGTAGAAATTCCCAGCGAGATTTCTGTACAGTACGACTTACCAGAAGGCGAAATATTAGCAGATTGGTTGAGCAACCGCAAGGGGCGAAAAGTGACTATTTTGACTCCGCAGCGCCAAACTAAGGCGGAGTTAATTGAGATGGTGGAACGCAATGCTGAGTATGAATTGGCAAGAATGCAAAAATTGGGCGATCGCAATTCTCAAGCAATGGAAGATTTAGCCGAAATTCTCGATTTACCAGAACTGCCGCACCGCATTGAAGGTTACGATATTTCTCACATCCAAGGTTCGGACGCGGTAGCTTCCCGCGTCGTATTTATCGATGGTTTACCTGCAAATCAACACTACCGACACTACAAAATTAAAAATCCTGAAATAAAATCCGGTCATTCTGACGACTTTGCTAGTTTAGCAGAAGTTCTCGGCAGAAGATTTCGAGGAGTAAAGGAAGAAGGAAGTTCGGCAACGGATTTTGTAACGGATTTAACGGATACTTCGACTTCGCTCAGTACAAACGTCAGGAATAAGGAAGAAGAATTTAGCGATTTAAGAGAACAGACAGAAATGGGAAGTTTCTCTACGGTTTCCCCTTCTATTGTTGACAAACCTGACTTAATCATGATCGATGGTGGGAAGGGTCAATTGTCAGCAGTTGTGGCTGTTTTGCGGGAGATGAATTTGCTAGATGAATTGCGGGTTGTGAGTTTGGCGAAGCAGCGAGAAGAGATATTTTTGCCGGGGGAATCTTTGCCGCTGCCAACTAATTCTGAGCAACCCGGCGTACAATTACTCCGGCGGGTGCGGGATGAGGCGCACAGGTTTGCTGTGAGTTTTCACCGGGATCAAAGAAGTCAGAGAATGAAGCGATCGCGCTTAGATGAGATTCCGGGGTTGGGACACCACCGACAAAAACTATTGTTAGCGCATTTTCGGTCGATCGACTATCTGCGTCTAGCGACTCCCGAACAGTTGGCTGAAGTTTCTGGGATTGGCCCGCGTCTGGCGCAGCAAATCTACGATTATTTCCATCCGTAAAGCATTTAGTAGCGTGGGAGAGGGGATTTTTGGGGCGGGCTACAAGTCCCTATTCAACCACTTTCAGGGAGAACGTGAAAAATTTTGCACAGACCTATTGCAATTCTCAGAAGCTTGTGGTATGTTTAGATTCTGTGTGTGTGCGGGCATAGTTTAGTGGTAAAACTTTAGCCTTCCAAGCTAACTATGCGGGTTCGATTCCCGCTGCCCGCTTATGTCTATAAGAACCTCAAACTAACGAGAAATCAACGGTTTGAGGTTTTTTATTGCTGATTTTCTGGCTTGTCGAGGGGTCAAATTGAGTATCAACTGAGTATCAAGTGACTACCGTTTGACGAAAAAACGACCAAATTGAGTATCAACTGAGTATCAACTGAGTATCAAGTTTTGGTAGCAGTCATGCCTTAGTCGCAAAAGACTTCAGTTCCATCAGCAAGTCAAGGTTCCCTCACAACGGCCTGCCAGCTTGACCAAGTAACTCTAGAATCACCTCCATATCCGCCAAGTCCGCCCTCGACTTTTTGCGCCGCGCTTTTAATTGGTTGAGCAGGTCGGCCGACTCTGGAAATTCTGCGACTGCCGGAGCCGAGTTTTTGCTTTCAGGGCGATCGCGCCGCGCTTCCTTGAGTTCTTGTTCCAACATCTGCACCTTCAGTACCAAGTCGCCGTTGCGTTCGT
>NZ_JAUBOJ010000666.1:0-1802 GCF_036700185.1 Microcoleus sp. BM001215392
ATTCGGCTCCAAACGTTGTTTCGTAACGGTTTGGGGAAGTCGTGACTTGATTAGCATTGCAAGTGCTTATCAGTCGCGCATCAATCTTCCTTAGTTACTCACGATTGCAGACTTACAACTCCTTGTCAACACAGGGTTTGTAAAGTTTTGTTTCAAATTATTCGGCTAGCAACTCCATAACTTCGTGGGGCGTAATGCCGTAAATAGCGGCTAGCAGTTTGACATTTTTTACATCACTACCTAACTGTTTAAGAACCCCAATTGCACTCCCTAAAGGAATAGCTTCCTTAGTTGAATGAGTTAATAAATTAATTGTCGTCTCAGTGTTAGCACGACGCTTGTAAACAGTTTCATTCATCTGTGGTGAATGCCCCAGACTTTTAGCTCTTGTTTCTTGAGACATCCCAGCCATTTGACCGCTGAGATTAGCTAGATGGCGTAAAGCATGGGTTTGAGTAAAACCTTTATTCCACCTTCTCAAGATATTTTGTGCGCGGTCACTATACAGTCCAGCAATAGTTTTCGGATTACTTGATAGTGTTCCAATCTCAGGCAATTTACCAGACTTAATTTCTAGGCACTCTATCAAGTCAGGATGAGTAGGGGGAAGCATCGGTACACACAGTCGGTAGCCAGTTTTGGTTGTCGTGTCTAGTAAAGTCTTGTCACCAACTACAGCAATCATCTTTATGTTGTTTGGCTCAATCAGTGCTGGGATAATAACGCCATCCTTTGTTTTAAAAGGCTTGTCAATGTTCTGAACAGCAAACACCTCATGAACCCGAAAGCCGTACACCATTTGCATTGAGAACACCCACAGCCACCGTTTGCGTGACTCTAGATGGTATCGCTTATCATCTGAGACACTGAGAACCTGAATGCGAAGCTTTAGAAAATCATCGACTGACAAGGTTTGGAGGTCTTCCCGAAATTCGGTTTGCGTACCGTCAATTTCTTTAAGCCTGCATAGCAGCTCAGTATCGCCAATAGTCTCAGCTAATTTTTTCATGGCGCACAAACAGTTCTTAAAGCATTTAGTTCCTTGTTTCTTGAGGTGAATGACAGACAAAATATCGGCTGAGTTTATAATTGCGTCCCTGGGCAACAGCTTAAAATATTGTCCGTAAACGCATCCCCAGGAGCTTTGATGGCTAGCATTATTCTTGTCACGTTGTTGGCGACGTTTAGTGCGTCCTTCCCAGTATTCTTTCTCTACTTTTGCTATCGCCTCACCAAACGTCATCAAATCATTTTTGATGACGTTTTTATCCAAAATAACATCATCATACCAGGCTAAAAATCGGCTCTCACTAGAGAAAGATTGCAAAGCGCTAGCAACTAGATGAGCTTTCCTCAGAGCATCAGTGATACCTTGCATCGTCAGGTAGCACCCACAGGTTCTGTTGACACGCTTGTCACCTAACTTGAATTGCAGCGTTATGTAACCACCGCTAGCTTTCCTGTCTCTTTTGAGCCCTACGCCCTTGGGACATTCTTTCTGTGCTTGTTGGAAGTAGTCTAGAATCCGCTCGTAGCCAACAAGGTAGTCTGCGGTGGTACTTACCGTGAAAGGATTAGACTTTTCGCTCATCTTTCGCTCCCTATTCTGACAGTGCTGAGTTTGACTGATGCACTCAGCCTACAGCAAGTCGCTCAGCGTTCGCTCAAATCAAAAACAGGACTTTCAGAGTGGGTGCAAAAAATGGCTAGAACGACGGAAACTCGTACTTAAAGAGCGAGACTTTGATTCAAATCCCTCCGTGCTCATGTTTTATGTCTTTTGCGGAGAAAGGGTTTCAGGT
>NZ_JAUBOJ010000667.1:0-1801 GCF_036700185.1 Microcoleus sp. BM001215392
TTACCAAGAAGAATGGGTTTAAAGCCTCCTCCTTCTAGGGGGAAATAAAACAAAATTATTCACTATTTCAATCCTCTTCCTTTTAGGGAGAGGTAACTGTCAACTCTCAACTGTCAACTCTCAACTGAATCGCACCCGATGTGTCCCTAGAAACAATCCCGGCGGGCACGCACCATCCCACAATCCTATGACAAACAAACACCAAATTGATTCTGTATCAATCTTTACTAAAAAGAAATTGTGGGCGAGCTTTGAGCAGCGCCCCAAACACAAAAAATACACCGAAAAAACTGAAAATTCCTATCCCCTAAAACTTGCAATCACCGCACTACTGAGGCTTAGTTTCCGATGACTTTCCAACATTTTGTGCAGCGCGAGGATAAGCCTCCTTCAGAATCGCCTTAACCTTGGGCTTTTGTTCAGCAGTCAGATTAATTTCAGTCAAAGCTTGACGCATTTTCTCACCAGACTTCAGCTTAGTATTCAAACTTTTGTATTGCTCAAGCGTCAACACCTTAGAGAGTTTTTCACTAACTTCCTTGCGCTTCTGCGCCCGTTCAGCATCCGACATTTTGGGCTTCTTACTATCTGTAGAATTTGCAGCCACCACATCAGATTTAGCATCCTTGGAAGCAGTCACATCGGGCTTTTCCGATGAAGTTGCGGGATTGGTAGCAGCCGTGTCAGACTTAGCATCCTTAGAAGCAGTCGCATTGGCCTTGGTTTCCGATGAACTTACCGGATTCGCCTTAGCGGGGCTGGTTTCCGAAGCCTCCGGAGTGTTGGATGGCGCACAAGCAGACAAACCGCCAACCAACAGGGCGCCGGCGAGGATAAATGCTGGTGCGATCGTACTTCTGGTCATAATTCACTGCCTCAAGTTAACTTTCATCCCCAATGCTACAACCTAAAATCCATTGCTGCATCACCCAACAGCAGGTAAACCCCGCCGCCCTCTCCTAGTTCCCAGAAACATTGGTATCTCTCGCTTTGATCCGAGGCTCGATCCCCCTCGCATCCCCCCTAACAAGACTCACTTTGAGAAGCATCTTGTCCCTGCTTAAGAAGCAGAACTCTGACTGCTTCCTGTCCCCCCCTTAAGAAGGGAGGCTAGGGGGGATCGAGCCTCGGCGGTAAACAGAAAACCTGTCATACATTGGTATCTCTCCCTTTAATCCGAGGCCCGATCCCCCTAAATCCCCCTTAGGTCGGGGGACGAAAGAGAAGCATCTTGTCCCCCCCTTCTTTAAGGGGGGCTAGGGGGGATCGGGCCTTTGCGGTAAACAGCAGTCTATCCCAGAACCCCAGCCACCCACATCTGCGGTTCAGAAACACCTTGAATTTCCCCGACAAAAGATGTAAAATTCAACAAACATGGGTAGTCAAAATGAACCAAGCACGCCGCCAAGCCTATCTCATCCTAATTGAATCTCTCCTCACCTGTCCCAGCGAAGAAAAAACCGCAATCCTGCAAGCTAATCTAGAATTATTAGACGATGAATTTGCCGAATATTTGCGAGAGTGGGCAACAGAAACACTGCCCAACTTGGATGCAAGTCAAGCATATAGTTTTGCCTCAAATATTTATAATATTAATTATATTATTGGTGATTTCCCTCTAGGAAGTAGGGCTAGTAATTTAGAAATTGCTATTGCTTGCGACGATATAGTATTAATGGTTTGGACTAAGGATATTTACCCAGAAAAGTGGGCTCAGATACAAAATAGTCGGGCTATCGATTACACAAACAGAATCAAGGGAGACAGAGGTGATAATTTAGAAAAGGCGATCGGCTTTTAT
>NZ_JAUBOJ010000668.1:0-1801 GCF_036700185.1 Microcoleus sp. BM001215392
TTATTGGCTCCTTTACTTCTTACATAAGTCTATCACATCTTTAAAAAAATGGTATTACCCTTTGAGGGCTGCGCCGTGAAGGTTCAAGGGAATGGGCGCGCTAAGATTTTGACGCCCGCAGAAATTGACCGACTGTTTGATCGGGGTTTTATTACAGCAAGAGACAGGCTTTTGTTTGCTGTAACTTTTTACTGCGCCTGCCGCATTTCAGAGGCGTTAGCTTTAACAACTCACGACATTGTTGGGGGGTCAGTCACGTTGCGAAAAGCGACGACAAAGGGGAAATCAGCAACGCGAACGCTGCCGCTTCATCCTATGCTGGGTAAGTATTTAAAGGCTTACAATCCAAATGTGGGTTTTTTGTTTCCGGGGCGAGAGGGTACGAAGCCTTTGACCCGCTCTTTTGCAGATTTGATTTTTAAAGAAGCTTGCAAGCGGGTAAGAATTAAGGGAGCTTCCACACATTCCATGAGGCGGACAGCTCTCACGAACTTGAGCAATGCTGGGGTGCCGCTGCGGGTGATTATGGAGATTTCGGGACACAAAAATTTGTCTAGTCTCCAGCGCTATTTGGAGGTACAGCCGGAACAGCTTGCCAAGGCGATTGGGCTCTTGAAGTAAGGCGACAGAGCTCAATATTTTCCTGTCCTTTACTATTACGGCAGTTTATAGATATTCCGAAACCGACAGCATTCAGCATCAAACAGCAACTTAACCATTCCCGTTCCGCTATTCCGTCCTTTCAATCCAATAATTTCAGCCGTTCCCCCATCAGGAGAATCAGGATTGTAATAATCGTCCCTGTACTATCTTAAAGGTCGCAATAGGACGAAGGTTACAGTATTAGGACTAAGGCCAAGCATCCTATGGATAGGTGAATGCCTAAGTTAGAGAGTGGCCTCCCTAACTCGGCTACAGATAGGGGCAACCACGGGGGGGTTGCCTCTACTTTCACACCGTATGTTGAGGCTGTGTGTAAGTCCTAAGTATGTCAATGTGAAATGCTTAACAGATGCCAGATTTGGGATTCCATTTCTGGTGCAAGGATTCGCTCCCCACGTTCCAACATGGATACATAACGGCTGCGACACCCCTAGCCAGCCAGCCAATTGTGCTTGAGTCCAACCTTTGGCTGTTCTTGCTTCTTTTATCTCATTGCTTGTCAGTTTAGGTTTGGGAGCTTCTTTCAGGCGGGGTTGAACCTGTTTGAGTTCAGCTTTGCTTGCCAGGAGTTTGGGGATAGGTGCTGGCGGATGGATGGTAATTTTGGCTGCCAATAGCGTGTCAAAGTATCCAGGTTTTTTTCGACACTTGCTACCTGGTCTCAGCCATTCTGGGTAGGTCTCTTGGTCAAACTCGATTTGAAACGCTCGCTGGAGTTTCAACAGCACTTCCAGGGTGTGATTCCAGCTATTCATCAGCGTGTAAGTTTTTCTACGGTCAGACCGGGCTATATCGATTACCGTTTGGGACATGAGCGCTTTTAGAAGGGTTTCCACTTTGTAACTGCCACTGGTGTGAAATCGGCTTTCCATCGTCAGATGAAGTGCTAGCGCAAAGCCAGTTCATCATGGTAGGCATCGATTTTGAGAATCTCCTGAGCTAAATAGCCAAACGATACAAGGCTTCTTTGGCGAAGTAACCTGCTTTGTTCAAGAAGGCATGAGTCCAGAGCCCCGGTTGGACTGTGATGTAGACTTCATCAGGCTGCTCTATTTTGCCCTCCAGATTCTGCTGACCTGTTAGCTGAATTTGAACATTCCACATTCGCGAGGTGTCAACGCTGGCTCTAATTCCACCT
>NZ_JAUBOJ010000669.1:0-1799 GCF_036700185.1 Microcoleus sp. BM001215392
CCCCCCTTACCAAGGGGGGGCTGGGGGGGGTCTGACCGGCAAGGGAAATCGGACTAAAAGCGATCGCCCGCACCCAATCCCCGTGCTCTGCTAAAGTACAAATCGATCGACCATTGCGCCAATCCCACAACTGCAAACTCTTGTCCCGACTCCCCGTCGCCAAAAACTCCCCACCAGGACTAAAAGCCACCGCCTCCACCCCACCGGCGTGACCGCTTAAAGCCGACATCGGCCTACCCTTATTCAAATTCCACAACATCACAGTCTTGTCCCGACTCCCGCTAGCCAAAACCTGACCGTCGGGACTAAAGGCCACAGCATAAACCCTATCCTCGTGACCGCGCAAAGCATACCACCACTTACCCTTATTCAAATCCCAAATTTGAATAGTTTTATCCCGGCCGCCGCTAGCCAAAGTCGCGCCATCAGGGCTAAAAGCCACAGAAGTCACCCAGTCAGAATGACCAGTGAGAGTGTACCACCGCTTACCGGCATCCAACTTCCACATCTCAATTGTCTTATCCTCACTCCCGCTAGCTAAAGTCGCGCCATCGGGACTGAAAGCTACTGAGGTGACAGCCTGGGAATGCCCTACCAGAGTATGAATGCACCTCCAAGTAGGCGCGCGTGCGGGAACAACCCGCTGCATCGGCGGCACAGGTATAATAGTGCCTGCAACCGTTGGTGGCACCGCATTCTGCACCGCAGGCATCCTCTGCGGCGCGGGAATTGCAGCAGCTACTGGAGTCGGGGGAATTTGCGCGGGCGACTGCTGCGGCTGCAAATCTTGGATAACTTCAGCTACAGATTTGTAACGGCGACCCAGACTTGGTTCGATCATTTTGTCGAGGATGCGACTTAATTTCGGATCGATTTGAACCTTCAAAAAATCTCGCCAAACCCAAACATCTTGATTGATATCGAACAAATCAAACGGAGATATTTGAGTTAGCAAATAAATGGCAGTAACGCCCAAACTGTACAAATCGCTGGCATAAACCGCTTGACCTCGAATTTGTTCCGGCGCCACGAATTCCGGCGAACCGATAACTGTTCCTGTTTCTGTCAAACCCTCGACCAGTTTTGCAGCACCAAAATCAACTAAAACTAATTCCCCAGTTAAGTTTGGGTAAGTATAAATAATCGGAGTTTGAGCAATGCGGCGGCGGATAATATTTGGTGGTTTAATGTCTCGGTGAATTACATTGCGATCGTGCACGAACTGCAATACTGGCAATAAATCCTGGAGTAGCTTGAGAACCTGACTGGCGCTGAAAGGCCCATTCCGCGCCAATTCTTGCTGTAAATTCTCGCCTTCTATAAATTCTTGCACCAAATACTGATAGCGTTCTTGCTGAAAGTGCGCCAGCAACTCTGGAATTTGTGGGTGTTTCCCCAATTCGTCCAGCCGTACCGCTTCTCGGTTGAATAATTCTGCTGCTTTTTCGGCGCTGCTGGTTCCTTGGGATAGCGGGAAAAACTGCTTGATTGCACAGCGCGGTTTTGAAGGTTTGTCTTCGTCTACTGCTAAAAAAGTACGGCCAAAACCGCCTCTACCGAGGGGTTTGATGGCGCGGTAACGCTCTCTGAGCAACAGTTTGGTGCCACAATTCAGGCAGAATTGAGTTCGATCGGCATTTTGCGGGTTTTGACAGGCGGGGTTTAAGCAATAACTCATAACTGAACCGGGAAGCAATCAGCAGCATATTTATATGATACTGAGGCAAAAGGGCGATCGACCTTCGCGTTACAATTTAAAATTAAAGGACTGAAGTCCGCACTACAAACCGGTTTGTAGT
>NZ_JAUBOJ010000670.1:0-1791 GCF_036700185.1 Microcoleus sp. BM001215392
CATATAAGTTATTAGTTATCATCTCCTATTTTCTGCGGTCATGCTTCGCCCCTACCGGTATATTCGCCTTGCGCCATTGTCGTTGCTGCCGCTATTGTTGGCATCGCCGCTAATCGTTAGGTTATTAACTCCAGTGCCTTTGATGGTGAGACTGTCGTTGACGAGGAGTTGTGATGAAAGGAAAAGGGTTCTGGGCAAGGAAAAGTAATTTGGGTCGAAGGTAATTATATCTGCGCCTGCTTGAGCATTCGCCTGTTTGATGGCAAATCGCAGGGAACCTGGATCGCTTTCGTTGTCGTTGGCGTTGGTAACGGTGAAAGTAGCCATAATTTTTTCTAGATATATTTCGTTGATAGTCTGAAGATATCGATCGCCCAAGATGTTCGGCATCTGACAAATGTCACGATCGCCCCATGACATTTCTCACGGGCGATCGCACCAGGGAAGAGTTTTTAGTAGATTGGCGATCGAGCGCAACACCCTCGAAGTCGATCGCTCGAAAGTAAATTGCCAATGCCTCAGCCTAACAAGCTCGCGATTTTTTCAACATTAGGTATTTCTATAAACTAAGTTTTTATCCGGACAATGTGAAGTTTTGACAGGTCAATATTTGAGAATTTTTGTAGAGTTTTATTGCACGTTAAGCTATTATTCCTCGATCTATATTTAGGGTTTGAATTTCGACATCTGGGCTGTAGGGTGCGTCAGTCGAGAGTTTCTGGATGACCAAAAAATTAAATCAGGCTGACGCACCCTACTATCTAACTTATTCCGCCTCAAAAACAGGTATAAATCCCCGACACGAGGGTCAGGATCGATTCCCAAATTTTAGACCATAGTTCAAGTTCCCTGATTCATCAAGGCAGGTAAATCTCAAATCTCAAATCTCAAATTCTTCAATCGACCTATGAGTCTCAGAGCATATTTTCTTGCATCAACAGTGCAATCATCGCAGTTCTAGAACAAACACCGAGTTTGATAAAAATCCGCCTCACGTAAGTAGCCACCGTCCAATGACTGATATTTAAATTTTTGGCAATAGATTTGTTTGGCAGACCTTGCGCTACTAATTGTGCGATCGCTCTTTCCCGCGGACTCAGGCTGATTATTGGTTTGTAAATGGTGCTTTGCATAGTTTTGCAGTGCAGTGACGAGTTAAAAAATTAATCAATTAATGGTATAATCCCCAGTTTTTCTCGGACTTCAGATAAGGGAGTTTCCCAATCAGATGCAACGTCCCAGTCAATTAGCCGCTCAGCTAATTTTCCATGTTTTAAACCTTTGATAATTTGTCCGATCGCGCATTTGCCACTCAGCAGTCCAACTAACACTAAAATCGCACAGGAAGGGCGAAATACTTGAGCGCGAGTAAACGCTTGAAGTACAAACTCATCTTCTGTTGAAGGTGAAAGACCCGTCAGGACGTGCCAAACGTCGTGGTTTCGTTGAATCCAGTCTCCAGAGGCGATCGGCTCAAACCCTTGTTCGTCTAGAAATCGCGCCACTGAACAGCCTAATGTTCCTGCTGGCAGTTGACGCAATTTTTCCAAATCTATTTCAAAATGTCGATCGCTCTTAATTTGAGGATTAATTATTTGAGCCATCTTTAATATAACTCCTAATTTACCGTCAGTCATGATTGATTCCCCCTGGGATAAAAATTTAAGTTTCTGAAATATGAAATTCTTGTTTGTCCAGTTCATTTTTGCGATGAATCAAGACTTAAGGCTCTTCTGCAATAGACTTGAATTGCAAAAATCGGAAAACACCCTGAAATTATCTGCGTTTATC
>NZ_JAUBOJ010000671.1:0-1780 GCF_036700185.1 Microcoleus sp. BM001215392
AGAGATTTACTGCCGAAATGCTTCGCCCCTACAAGTATATTTTCAAAAATGAGATTCACCCGTTCGTAGTAAGGACTTTAGTCCTTTGTTGGATGCGGACTAAAGTCCTCACTACGAGCCAATATGAGTGTGAGGATTAGATATCAGATGAGATTTCGGGGAAATCTGGAATCGGATTTCTGGGAATTGGAGTATTTGCAAGAAGACTATCAAATATGGTTATTTAGGAGTTTGTTGTGAGCAAGTCAATTGTAGAATTGGTTGACAATTTGCCGGATTCTGGGATTACTGTGATGATGCTCAAGTCCCTCGATTTTGTGGTTCCGGGGGAATGGAACAATCTATCTGGTTTCGATCGTACTATTCGATCGCTCACAGGGGAAACCGATCGCACTTTAGTACAAAAAATTCGCGCCAGGGCGATCGAGCTTTACGCCAACTCCAACGAACCCTATCAAGGCGCAGTCAAGCTTTACCAGCTTGCAGACAGCGCTGACAGTGCCTTAGGCGCGACGGCTATGGCGAATAAAATCGGCGAAAAAATCGGATTTCTGTCATTTATGAGCCGCCTTACTCCCAAGGCTGACACCACTCAAACGATCGACTTATGCGTCAAAGTGGCGATCGAACTCATCGTCTTTTGCAAACTCAACAAAATTTCCCTTGACAACGTGGGAAGCTTTACAAATTATTTATCAGAATACAAAAGCGAATCTCTAATGCGAATGGCTGCATTAGTATGCGCTGACGGCTTAATTCCCCTCGGCCCGGACTTTATCAAAGTAGCACAAAATACCCTAAGCGGCTTAAATCCTGCAACCTTCCAGCAAAACTCAACCTTCCAAAACATCAGCAACCTAATTCCCGGCGCCAACAATGCCCAAAAATTCGGATTTGTGACAACAACCTTCGCCTCAGCCCAAGGTTGGATGAACAATTTAGTGCAGTCTCGCGGCTTAACTCCCGCCACAGTCTTAGGAAATCTCAAGCAATACGTCGATGTTACCGATGACAAATTGGATTATGTCGCCGCCTTTTTGGACATGACTACCAATTATTATGAGCATACCGGAATTCAGACAGTTGCTCGCCAATTGATCGATCGCGCTTACGCCGAAACATTATTCGCCCGAATGTAAGCTGCTGCGATAAATCAAATGCCACGTGCACGATCTAGCACCTCGCATTCCCAGGATTGCTTATTATACCTATTGGAAAATAGCTGGACAAGCATCTTGCTTGTCCACAAAAATTTTTTCTTGTTGTTGAACAGATAAACCCAGTTTTCTCAATCATCAAACCCGTTTTATACATCCAGGATTAGATCGAGTCAAAATCCTGCACATCTTCCCTAAATGTCCTGACTGTTGGTTCGTTCCCTAAATCTTGAGCTAATAGATCGATACCGTCAATAACTTGATTTGGCTGTGCGATACTCAAAATCTCATAGCATTTTTCCCGATATTCAGGACGTTCTTGAAAATACTGAATCGATCGCTCTAGCGGTTGCATCACTTGATAAGCAGCTTCCGCTTTGTCGATCGCCTTTTGGGGAATAGAACTCGCCAACCTGAGCATTCCCAAATCGATTAAATCTGTCGAATTTACACGATCGCTCGGCCATCGATCGGCATTCGCCAATAACTTTTGGGCAAAAATATCGACTAAATTCAAACAAGGAACAGGCGACCAATGCGGATAACTCGGTTCACCGAACTCAATTCGCCCTTCACCGAAAAACGAGCGGGAAGCCCCTAGCTTTAGACATGGGGAGGAACGC
>NZ_JAUBOJ010000672.1:0-1764 GCF_036700185.1 Microcoleus sp. BM001215392
CTGACATCTGCGGTTTCTGTATCAATCAAAGACTTATGCAATTCAAGTCTAATGAATTGGAAATATCGCACAGGTTAGTAGTAAGGACTAAAGTCCTATGAATCTAAAGACTCGCATTCCTTACTACTAACTAATTTTTTTGGCGATCGGACAGAATATAAACAATAGGTTTGTTGCGTTTTTAGGGCTATTCGCGATTTATTTGAGAAGGAGAAAATTTGTATTCAGGGGTGCGAGCTCAGGTGCGGGGGCAATACTCAGCGAAGCCGCCACTAGGAGATTTTTCCCGATTCCCAATTGCTCCGGTGCGATACCATTGACCGTGACGAGCGTTGTGAATCCAGTTTTTCCTTTCTTGCCATCGGGGTCGATTTCCACTTGCGTATTGCCGCCAACTCGGGTCAGACGCAGATATCCTGCTGCAATTGGGTCAGCAACGATCGCATCAAAACTCCCGAACAGGTCGCGTAAATCCAACACATCTTTCCCATTGCTAAAATCGGTGATGGTATCCCCTGCATCTTTGAGTTGGGTGTAAACATAGCGATCGTCCCCAGAACCACCTGTCAGCAAATCGCGGCCCGTACCGCCCGTCAACAGATCGTCCCCAGAACCACCTGAGAGAGTGTCATCACCACCCATACCGCTGAGAACCAGATTTTGGTCGCGGACACCGAGCTTATCGTTGCCTGTATTCGCCAGTCCGATCGCATTATTCAGGTCGTTTCCAATGCCTTCGCGAGCGTTACTGTGGGGCATCAGGTATAGATTTTCGACATTAGCTCCCAAGGTGTAGTTGATGGTGGCAAAAACTGTATCCGTGCCACTTCCCGATTCTTCGACAACGACATCGCCGCTCTCTCCGACCCAATAACTGTCGTTGCCAATGCCGCCTACCATGGTATCGTTGCCGCTGTTCCCGACTAAAGCGTCATCACCTGCATAGCCATAGAGAATATCGTCCCCTTCTTTCCCATAAAGAACATTATCCAGCTCATTCCCGAAAATTTGTTCGTTGGGGTCGCCGGTAATTCCTTCAAATCTCTGGTTCATTTCGTCGTTAAACCAGTTATTTCCATAGCCTCCCAAGAACGTGTCGTTCAAAGCTCTGTCATTAAAAGTTGCCATTGTTTTTACTCCTGAGTTCTTTGTGATGTGGTTTGTACCGATAGCCTTAAGATATCTAGTACCAGAAGCGTTCCACATCGGACAAATGTCACGAGCGCTCATGACAAATGTCACGGGCGATCGCAGAAGTGAAGCAAAATATAAGTACAAATAGTTTTGCAGTAGAAATAAATCCTAAAACTACGATCGAAAAAGGTTTGTAGTGCGGACTTAAGTCCGTTCTATTTTGCGGACTTAAGTCCGTTCTATTTTGCGGACTAATATTCTTGCGGTCGATCGACCGAACAGGGTCGAAAACTGCCCCGGCAGCATCATTCGGTGAAACCTCAAAAATCACCGCCCTAAAAGAGCGGTGAGCAGATCGATATGTCAGTTCGATTTGTGAGTGATGCTTTTTGACTGATAACTGAATCGATCGCTGAGAAACAAATTGCGATCGCCTCAGCCTAACAAGTTATAGCGGTTCTCAAAAAAGTGAGGTATGCTCACCGAGGCTTATGCCCGGCGCAAGCCTATGCCCGGTTTGGCCGGCCTCCGTGCCAGTCGTACCTCATATGAGAGCTTGAAAGGCTATATACCAATTTGGAGGTGTCTGTTAAGCAAGAACGAAAATGTCATTATTGGTCATAGCTAGAC
>NZ_JAUBOJ010000673.1:0-1753 GCF_036700185.1 Microcoleus sp. BM001215392
GTCTGACATCTGCGGTTTCTGTATCGATCGAAGACTTATGCAATTCAAGTCTACTACAAATCCTATTTTTAAACATATTGCGAGAACCCTCTATATTATAATACCAATAATTAAAACTCGCACCTACTTTTAAGGACACCGCGCCGTCCCGCTTACCTACTACTACATATACTCCCGATTTTCAGAATTGGTATAACTAAGAACAACTAATGACTAAAGCTTATACTCCCGCTAACCTAACGATTACCTAACCTTTACCTTGGTCGGTTAGAGTGAGAGGGCTAGGTCTCAAACTAATGTTTTTTAGCTGGAAATAACGGATATGCCACCAACATCGAAAGCACTTTTAGCGGAAGTCCAGCATAACACGGGAGCGACTCGCAACTTGCATTTTTATGCCAAGGGCGAAACGATTCCTTTGATGCCGCACGGCTTGTGGCGCGTCTGTCAAGGTTTAGCACAACTGAGTACGCTTTATCCCACCGGAGAAGAAGGACTTTTGGGTTGGGTGGGGCCTTCGATGTGTTTCGGTTTGTGGTTGACAAGCTTGCAAACTTACCGTGCTACGGCGACATCAGATGTTTATTTGATGTGGTATTCTATGGTGGAAATCGAAGCTTCTCCTCAATTGGCTCACGAGTTGCTGCCTCAAATGGTGCGGCGGCTGCGACAAATGGAATCAATTTTGGCGATCGCCGGACAGCGCCGAGTAGAAGACCGTTTGTATCAACTTCTGCTATTATTGCAACAGGACTTCGGTCAGCCTGTGGTTGAAGGAACTCGTTTGAGCATCCGTTTGACACATCAAGATATTGCTAATGCTATTTGTACGACGCGGGTAACTGTAACGCGAATGTTGGGAAAATTGCAGCAGCAAGGCTTAATTAGTCGAGATGGCGATCGGCATTTAATACTTAACAAAGATGTTTTTGCCTCTACCTCCGATTTGTTTGGCTGCAATCCTCAATCAGTGTAGTAAGCCAAGATACAAATCTTATTCTGCTTCACCAATCAGCGTAAACGCTGCCCAATCTTGTGGATTTGGGTGCATCTTCATTGCGATCGGCATCGCTTGTCGCAAAGCTTGAGCTTTATTTGGGTTTTACTGCAACTGGCCATAGAATTCTGCCATTAATTCCGCTGTCTCAGCATCGGGTACTGACCATAGAGAAACGATAATACTAGGAACTCCAGCACTAATTAAAGCACGAGATAACCCAAGCACGCCATCACCTGTGAGTTGTCCTCTGCCAGTATTGCAATCACTCAATACTACTAATTTAGCATTTAATTTTAAATCCGAAATTTCGCTGGAAGTCAGCAATCAATCATCATTTCCTGATAAAGTAAGGGCAATTGCGCCCGGAAAATCTCGCGTCTTGACTTCATCAAATAAACCGTGAGTTGCCAACCACTGCTGAGCGTAGTCAATCGCTTTGGCGCAGTCGCCCAGGTTACGGTAAGCAAGTCCCAGATTTCCCAAAGCTTTCCCCTCGCTGTGGCGGTTTTTAATTTCCCGATCAATGATTAGTGCCTGTTGCCAAGACTGCAAAGCAGCTTAAAATTGACTAATTTGATATTGCTGAACCCCTTGATTGAACAGCCGATCTGCTTCTGCTTTCCGCTCAACTAAAGTTTGAATTCAAGCCGGAAAATTGAGGATTTTAAATTGAGAATTAGGGAGCAATCGAACTTCGCCTAAGTAAGTAGGCGCTAATCAAACAAAGTATGTTAAGTAATTTGACAATTACGC
>NZ_JAUBOJ010000674.1:0-1744 GCF_036700185.1 Microcoleus sp. BM001215392
ACTTTTTGGCTCTACTCGCGGAGCATCCCTGTTCCAAAACTGTCCGAAGTATTGACAAACTAAAATAGAAAAATCAATTAAATAGGCTACCAATCTTCGTCCAAAGTCTGCTGGTTGTAATATGGGTGGCGGTGGCTGTTGGTATGGTGGTGTTTGTTGGTATGGTGACTGTTGGTATGGTGACTGTTGGTATGGTGGTTGTTGATATGGTGGTTGTTGATATGGTGGTTGTGAGACAGGTCTGGTTTGTAGTAAATTATGAACAGCTTGCAGTGCTTCAGAAGCAGATTGATAACGTTGTTGATGCCGAAAACGTACCATTGTTTCTAACACATTAGCCAAATTATTGCTAACTTGGACTCTGTTTCGCCAGATAACTTCCGAAGTATTAATATCTGTAGCAAGTTGTAGCGGAAATACACCTGTGAGAGCTTCAATCGCAATCATTCCTACTGCGTAAATGTCGCTGCAAAATAAAGGTTGCCCACTTAACTGTTCCACAGGCATATAACCGGGCGTACCAACTACAGAATTTTGAACTACGTTTCCCTGGGTGTTAAATACTTTGCTAGTAACTTCCTTTACGGCTCCAAAGTCGATGAGTACAATCTTTTTATCTGACTGTCTGGCTATCAAGTTTTCCGGCTTAATATCACGGTGAATTACTTTTTTTTGATGAACAAACTCTAAAACTTCTAAAATGTCTCTCAACAAGTAAGTTACCGCGTGTTCACTCCATTGAATACCCGTATAGATGCTTTTACGAAGATCGTTGCCTTTGACAAATTCTTGAACTATAAAAAATTCTTGATTTTCTAGGAAGTAAGCTAAAAGCCGAGGAATTTGGTCGTGTTGTCCCAATGTTTTCAGTATTCTAGCTTCTTGTTCAAATTTTTGCTGTACCCACTGCAAGACAGACTGCTTCTGGGGCTTAAGTCTCTTAACAACGCAGGGTTCATTGAAATTACTGGTATCTTCGGCTAAATATGTTTCGCCAAAACCACCCTCTTTTAGTTCGTTTGTGATGTGATAGCGTCCGCTCTGAAGTTTTGTTCCAACTAGATTTGCTCCAAACATAAAAGTTTTAGGACTTTTGCTAGGAAGTGGTTGCACAAGCCCCTAGTGCCAACTTTGACGGGAGCTTGGAGGTTTTTGAATTTGGTTCTTGCCGAAATCCAGACTCATCTTTTAAGGGTAATTCAAAATCCCCACTCTGCGCCGACTCAATGGCTCAACATTTGGCTCAATGCCCAAGGCTCATTTGGCTCATTTGGCTCTCCGATGTGAGCTATAATCGAATTGGGGTAAAGTTGTGGTATGGGAGTAAAAATGGCAGGCTTGCTCAGAGCATCCGAAGAAGGGCTAAAAATCATTGACATGGTACGACGCAATCTGGGATGGAATAAAGCAGATGAGATATGGTGTCAGGCGGCTCTCACTTCCAAAGCAACTTTAAAGCGATTTTGGACGCAGCAACCAATTAGACGAGAGACTTTTATACACATTTGCAAAGCTGTAGGTGTGAAAAACTGGCAAGACATTGTTGAACGGGAAATTAAAGAACCAGAACCACTCTTTGCCGCCGCGATCGCAGATATCCCCCTAGACAACCAAACCGATCGCACTTTCCCCCTCCCAGAAAACTTACCCCCCGTCAGAAATTGGGTACAGCGCACCAAAGAAATCGACACCTTAAAAATCCTAATTGCTCCTGCTCCCCCCCTTAGCAAGGGGGGGCTGGGGG
>NZ_JAUBOJ010000675.1:0-1743 GCF_036700185.1 Microcoleus sp. BM001215392
GTAAATGTTGGGCGGAGTGAAACGGAGGGTTGGCAAGATTAAAGAGGTGCGATCGCATTCAATTTCGATCGCAATAAAAGCTGCAACGTCATCCCCCCTGTGATAGAGGCGTGCGTCGCTACTTCTTTAAGTGTTATTGCACCGATCGTGGAAATGACATTCGCTATTTTGTTATGATGCCGTTGCAGGAGGAGTCTAGGGCGTGTTTTCAAACTCTTTAGATCCCCCAGCCGGGGCGGGCACGGGAGCACCTTTCAATCTCTTACTCGAATGTGCTGTGCTCGTCATTAGAGTAAGAGGCCGAACCCTACAAAAGGGGGGAGAAAGGCTCTTAAAGTCCCCCTTTTTAAGGGGGATTTAGGGGGATCTGGATCTGAATGAGTAGGCAAGAAAACACGCTCTAACCCCTCACTTTCAAAACCTTGCTTTTGAGGTGACGTTTTATCCGATCGAAACTCCAGTTTCTACCCTCGATCGGCCAAGTTAACTCACACAAAGTTCCTTTCTCTGGGACAGACTTTCGCTGAAACTTTCCTCTTAATTTCCTTGCTATATTTAGACACTGCTTCGTGCCTCGCCCTTCACAGCACGAGTCAAAGCCACCCCCATTATCTTTAATGCTTAAAGTATACCAGCCTTCAATTTGCTTGCCAGTAGCACTGAGACGGGTTACTCCTTTGGCGTGTTTCCCGACATTGCACAGCGCTTCTTCCAGAAATTGGCAGAGTTCTTGTTTTTGTTCGAGGCTCAAGTATTGCTCTTCAATTGAAGCGAAGGAATAAGCTTTAACTTTGAGCGTTTTAAAACAGGGAAAGTTTCGCCTTAGTGTATGGCTGTAAACTTCATAGAACAAGTCGCGAATTGGCAGCTTTAAGTCGAGAATTAAACCACTGCCAAGCCGGAAACTTTCCTCTCGATCTAAGGCTTCTAGTTTGAGGTATTCGCCGACTTCTCGGATTTCGTAGTTCAGATTTTTCAGTTCTTCGAGCAATTGATTTTGTTCTAGATCTCGATCTTGTACGTGCCTCAAAATATTAGCTAGTGTTTGGAGGGGGCCATTATGAATCACAATAAATGTTCGTTCGATGGTTTGTTGGCGGATTTTGATCTGAGATTTCAAAAATCTGTCGTATTGATAGAAAGCGCTCAAGATTGCACCATTGATGACCAAAACTAATAAAGTTGGCACTACTGGAATCCACCATCCTTTGACGGTGAAGGCACAACCAATTCCAACTAAACCCAGGCTAAAAACGGCAACATACACGAGGTTTTTTAAGGGAGATTGAGTCAGCCGATCGAGATAAATAGCTAACACGCCCCAACTGACAATCCAAAGATATTCGCAACCCTTTGACCAAGTTTTTAAAACGGGTCGTCTGTCGAGAACGGCGCTGACAATTTGACTGGCAACATGGGCATGAAATTCAACTCCATAAATTTTTCCAGGCGGTTGCAAATTAGCGATCGCAGAAGTATTGATAAAGTCTTTAATACTAGGAGCAGTTACCGCAATTAGAACGATGCTTCCTGAGAAAGTATCGCGCAGCACGTTGGGATTGCGTTTCCCGGTTTCAATACCGTTAATATCTTTAAGGGATAGCGTGCGAAATCGTTGCTGACCGTTGCGATAATTGAGGAGTATTTGAACTCCAAAATCATCTGTTCGTACGTAGCCCCCAGAATTTGGTAAAAAGCGAGGAAGTTCAGTCGAACCAAACCGCATTGCAAGGCGATCGCTCT
>NZ_JAUBOJ010000676.1:0-1716 GCF_036700185.1 Microcoleus sp. BM001215392
ATTAATTCCGGTTGTATCGTCAGGTGATTTAACCGCTCTTGACGCTCTTGACACAGAGAGAGAAGAGATATGAATGATTCCTCGGCTAGACGGAATTGATATAACCAGCCTGCGAAACCGAGAGATTTTTACCTAGGTTATAGAATCCAACTAATCTCTGGCAAAAATACGGGTCTAAATCTTTATGTCAGTGTTTGCCCGGAATTAACCGCAGTTTTGTATTGAGTAAAATACTAATTTCGGCAGATCGAACACGCTGTGCATCCTGACTGATTTTCTCGATCGTTCAAAATCCATTTAGAGGATTGCGATCGTTAATTATTAGTGCGATCGCACTTCTTCCCAGTGAAATTTTGCAGTCGGACAGCTCAGCCCTTTAGGCTGTGGCTTCTAGGTTATAAATAGTCTGTGGGAGCGGCTGGGATTTCGACCGTTGCGGGGGCCCGTGGCGATGCGGGCCCGATCGCTCTGGAAGCACAGTAGATTGAGTTGAGTTAACTCAACCTACAGACTTTTGCTTTCAACTACCTATCGGCAAAAATTGAACGAAATCCGACGGAGCGATCGCACTCAGCGACACCCCATTCAAAACAGCTAACAGTTCGCCAGAGTTAGCAATTCTGATTGAGGTTGCGCCATTGCCTTGGCTAATACTCAGTTGAGCGAAAGTCAAACCTCCCGCTAAACTCAGCAAATCTTCCCCTTTCCTGAAGTCAGAAATAGTATCACTTCCTTGACCGGATGTCAAGACAAATAAATCGCGTCCGGTACCGCCGACCAAAGTATCGCCGCCCTCATCACCAATCAACACGTCATCGCCAGCACCGCCGAGCAAGCTGTCATTGTCTTTACCACCCAGAATCGTATCGTTACCAGCATCGCCGCCGATCGTATCGCTGCCTTCATTACCGAACAGCAGATCGTTGCCAGCACCGCCGCACATTTGGTCTTGACCGCCAGCAACACCAACAGGCAAAGGGCTGCCAATATCCCCATACACCGTGTCATCCCCATCGCCGCCGCAGAGAGAGTCATTGCCTTGGTCGCCGAATAGCAAGTCGTTACCCGAGTCGCCTAAAATCACATCGTTACCCTTGCCGCCGCGGGCAGTATCGCCCCCGTCACCGCCAGCAATGCTATCAGAGGCATCCTGACCGCTGAGGTAGTCATTGCCCTTGGCACCGATTAACAAGTCGTTGCCGGTGCGATCGCGATCGGACTCGCTGTTAGTACCGCCGTAGAGGCTGTCATTTCCTTCTTCGCCCACAAGGGTGTCAGAACCGCGTCCGCCCCAGATCAGGTCATCATCTTTGCCACCGAAAGCAGCATCGTTACCCTGACCCCCAAAGATGGTGTCGTAGCCAGCTTGACCGTTAAGGTAGTCGTCGCCCGGGCCGCCCAACAGCAAGTCGCGATCGACAGCAGCGCCAACGGGAGTGTTGCTGATCAATCCGCCAAATAAATTGTCGTTCCCCGCCAAACCGACAAGCACGTCATCTCCGCCCAACCCGTTGATGCCGTCGCCACCGCTGCCGCCAGTCAGGATGTCGTTTGTATCGGCACCAACCAGGTTGTTTTGAACCGGATTCAAACCTTGAAGAAAACTGATTCCGGGTAAGGTAATTTGCGCGCAAATGCAATCTGGATCGTCAGGTTGCTGCGGTGTGGGAGTTGGTGTGGGAGTTGGTGTGGGAGTTGGTGTGGGAGTTGGTGTGG
>NZ_JAUBOJ010000677.1:0-1715 GCF_036700185.1 Microcoleus sp. BM001215392
CACCCCCAAGGGGCATCGTACGCGGATTGAGGGGGTAAAAGTGAATCATCCGAGATAATTGTGAGTAGAAACACCCAAAAATCTGTGCAACTCTAGCATCACCCAGTTAGGAATCCCTAAAAATTGACGTGAGGGCATGAATTAAATCTTCTTAACCTATAAAACGTCAAAAATTAGACTATTGACAACTATTAATTCCCAGCATATATCGCCAGCATTATGATAATAAAGCATTACTGCTGAATCAACAATTATTTAAATGTAAGTCTGTTTTACCAATCAATCATCGACTTCATTTCACAACGAGAAATAATAAGACCGACAGGTGACTGGAAATAAATTTAATATCGCCAACCGTTCGGATGTCAAATTAGAAACTTGTTGAATCCCTTGAATACAAACGGCATGAATCGATTGAAAACTTTGGAATATCCAGCGCAAAGTAGGTCGATTGGTTCCTTTGCCCAATTGATTTTTTACGGTTTTATTAGTGAGTTGCAAGTTTTGACGCAGTAACCTTTGACCTAAAGTATAAACCAACAAACACAAACCCATTACCAAAGTTAAAGCCTCGATTCTTTCTGGCGACTTTATAAACACGCTATCCGTAAAAAATAGGGGGTCTTTCAGGAACCCAAACCCTCTCTCTGCTGCCTGCTGTTCCTTATATTTTACAATCATTTCATCGGGATTTAATTGCTCTGATCCAGAACATTAGTAGCTAAGATAAATCTGCCACTAGCTTTGGTTTCTTTAGCTATCACGTTAGCATCTAGTTCTAGTTGTGCTTGAACTTTAAATATCAAGCTAGGGCTAGATTTATCATGAGAACTGGTGGAATTCGTACCGGGTTTTGCTGTCGCTTGTCTGCTGCTAATTTGGGTTAAATTATGATATTTTAGTTGTTTTGATAAACGACTTGCTGCTGCCGAGGCATCGGCCGAACAGGCAAATTCAATATTTGATAATTCTCGCAACTTTTTCTGACCCTCAGTTTCAGCTTTTTTGAGGTTTTTTTCTAATTTGCGTCGGTCAGAATCACGACGTAAACTGCTCTCTACTACTAACCATCTTTGTTCAATTCCACCATAATTACTTTTGTGTTCTGACCAACGATATCCCGTCACTGAACTATCCTGAAATTCTGATTCATTTAATTGAGATACCAGTTGCTGTGCTTTTTTCAGGCTTAGTGGTACACGAGTTAGCCATCTTAAATTGGTTAACATTTCTAAATTTGGAGCGGTATATAGTGCGCTATCCGCTACCATTAAACTGTCGAGATTTAACTGTTTCTTGAATTCCTGAAAAATTGAGGCGAAGACAGAATTATCTGATTCATTTCCTCTTATCTGCTCGTAAAAATATTGGCACATCTCCATCTCCACTACAAATTAGATCTAAAATAAACTGTTTTAAGTCGGGACGATGGTCGCGAGAATAGCCGTAGGTAATCTGAATTGGTGTTGGAGATGTTTGATGGTTGATTGATTAATTATCTAATTGATTACTATCCATTTCTGTGCTATAAAAAGATACTGATGGCAATTCTTCCTCATATTTACCATGTAGATGAAATGAACTTGAGTCCAAGTGAGACCTGTCGGTTTTTAGCTCGAATTTTTGAGCTGCTGACAGGGCAATGGTTGTGAATATTTCGGTAATTCCTGCCAAATATAATTTATCTAATACTCTGCCTAAACGGTCATCATTCA
>NZ_JAUBOJ010000678.1:0-1709 GCF_036700185.1 Microcoleus sp. BM001215392
CGGGCGGGACGCCCATCCCACAAATATGTGTAAATTATTTAATTCGCGATCCTAAGAGAGTCGTTGCAAGTTACAAAAAAAGTCGGTCACAAGTCAGTACATTCTCAGTCTCGATCTCGGTCATCTGCGTGTTTTGATGAATTTGTAGATGGGATTAGAGGGAAAACAACCTCTCTTTAGCTGCAAGCCATCGGTTGCGAAAATTAGTAGCTCAAACATTGCAGCAAATAGGCAACGTCTTGAAAACACAGTTGAGGATTTTCACCATGAAGAAAAGTGTATTAACGATCGCGATCGCTACAGCAGCACTCTCTTTAGCTTTCTCTGGGTCGGCTAACGCAGGGCCAGGAATCGTGCTCCAGGGCCTCACGTTGAACGGCTGGAGTCTGAACGGCGGGCAGCTCAACGGCTTGAGAGTGAACGCTCCCGTGCTCCCGGGCACGAGTATGCAAGCGGCAAAACTGCAAGGCATGGAATTGCAAAGCCTTAAAGTCGAAGGCGGACAGCTTGTAGGCGTAACGCCAGTTGCTGCCCAATAGTTGAAGAAAGATAACTGAAAGCCAGATACCCGACTTCTCATACCAATTTAATGGGTCGTTGCACATATCTCGATCCCCCTAAATCCCCCTTAAGAAGGGGGACTTTGAGAAGAATCTTGTCCCCCCCTTTTTCAAGGGGGGCTAGGGGGATCAGGGTCTTGAGCGCCAGACAGAAGACTGGCATTACGTTTGACCTTAAACACTGCCGTGTCCTAGCCCCGATATCTCGACTGAAAACTGTACGTGGAGCCGATCGAACTCCGTGCAATTACGTTACATTTAAGTTAAGTAAAGCTCCTATATAAAATTTCAAATTGCTATGCTAGGTAATTTTCAACAAAGCCAACTGCGGATTGAGGTTGAAGCTTCGGAGACTGCGATTCGGGACAGTTTGGTGCGTCCGGTGCAGTTGCAGCAGTGGCTGTGGCCTCAGCAGTTTTCTAAGGGTTTGCCCGAATTGCTCGATCGAGAATTGACATTCACGAGTTGGATAGGCCCCGTAGCAGTGCAGCACTATGTGGAAATTGCCGAGTCAAATTGTCTGCGGCTGTTGTTGAGTCAGGGAATTGACGGGTTTCACGAGTGGTATTGGGGCGACGGTTGGGTGCAGTCTCGGTTGGAGGGAGTGTCGCTGCTACCGCTGAATTTGGGACAAACCGCTAGTTTGTTGCGTTTGCGGGAGTTTTTGACGAAGGGTAAGGGCAAGTAGGAAAGTTGTTTCCACATTCTACATTTCTTAGTCCGCGCAGGCGGACTTTGTTTTTGTAGCCGCGGTTTCAACCGCCGAGTCATCTGTTAACGTGAGCGATCCAGGTATAGTTATGAGCCTGCTTCCAGAGTCTACTCATCTAGGCAAATTGGAAATTATCGAGGTTTACGAATATTACGATGTACCGTGCCTATTTGCTTGTCGAAATGCGTCTGAACAGATATTTCTTGCGGTTTGGGCAAGCCAAACAAAAGAAATGGGAAAATGGCTTTATGTTCCCATGTCTATAGGTCGGTTTAAACGGGTTCGGTCTGGAAGTATTGATATACGAGATGCTTTTTTGACCGCTGAGGATGGTTTTGTTTATGAAGTTATCATCCCCTGCGACGATAGTTTTGATCGGGTAATATAGCAAGTCTAAATGATTCACAAAATTTTATTAAATACAATGGTTATGGATT
>NZ_JAUBOJ010000679.1:0-1700 GCF_036700185.1 Microcoleus sp. BM001215392
TACAGGAATGGAGCCGATACCTACAAACCTTGAATTATTTACACCGACTTACTTATATTTGCAAAAATGTGATGCTCCCCGCGACACACCCTACCTCTAATGACTAAGGAATGACAATTAAATAACTTACACAAGGAAAGTGGGATGGGCGGGACATCCCACAAGAATCATCAAGATGTCATATCAATTCCGTCAAGCATCAGAATCATTCATATCTCTTCTCTCTCTGTCTCTCTCTCTGTGTGTGTGTGTCAAGAGCGTCAAGAGCGGTTAAATCACCTGACGATACAACCGGAATTAATATCACCCTCATCTGTCAAGCGGTCAACTGCGATCTGTCAACTGAAACCAATCCTTGGATTGACAATGTAATCGTAAACTCAGCCCCCTCTCCCGAATTAGAAAAACACTGCAAATGACCCCGATGATTTTCCGTCACAATTTGATAGCTAGTTGCTAAACCCATACCCGTACCTTTACCCACAGGTTTAGTTGTAAAAAATGGATTAAAGATTTTTTCTTGAACTTTAAAACTCATCCCGCAACCATTATCCTGAATCGAAATCGCAACCTGATTTTCAGAAGTGAGAGAAGTGGTAATCGCAATTTTACCAATATAATCTAATTTTTCCCTAGGGTCTAGGCTCGATCGCTGTTGTTCGATCGCATCAATAGCATTGAGTAACAAATTCATAAATACCTGATTCAATAAACCACCATAACATTTAACCAGAGGTAAGTCACCGTAATTCTTGGTGAGATGAATCTCTGGTTTTCCGGCGCGACCATTCAATCTATTTTGGAGAATGACCAAGGTACTCTCGATATTTTCGTGAATTTCTATTTGTTTTAGATCGGCTTCATCCAAACGCGAGAATGTCCGTAGAGACTTAACAATATCACTGATGCGTGTGGCTCCTGTTTTCATCGATTTTAGCAATCTTTCAAAATCACTTGCGAGATAATCAAGGTCAATATTTTCAATAAAACTAGAAATCTCTTGCGGTGGACTGGGATAATAATTTTGGTAAAGATGAATTAGCTTAATTAAGTCACTGGCATAATCAGCGGCTGGTTTAATGTTGCCATAAATAAAGCTTACGGGGTTATTGATTTCATGGGCAATTCCCGCTACCAACTGCCCCAAACTAGACATTTTTTCTGCTTGAATTAATTGGGTTTGGGTGTTTTGCAATTTTTTGAGGGTTGCTGCTAATTCTTCAGATTGTAGCCGCAGTTGAATTTCTGATTGACGTACTGCTGATTCTGCCTCTATCCGCTCTATTTCTGCACCCGCACGGGTGGCAAATATTCTCAAAATGCCTGACTGCATTTCTAAATCTTGCACCATCGGTTTTGTGTCTAACACTGCGATTATTCCCAAATGATTGCCAGCAACGTCTACAATGAGCAAAGCAGCATAACTATCGGCTTGGAGGGCGGCTAATTTATGATTTTCAGGGAAGAAGGACTGCACAGTTTTTTGGTAGCGACATACATGAACGTGACTATCAGCATTTTGACAGGGTGTACCGGCTAAATTGTAAGTAAAGTTATCGCCAAAGTCGTCTCCTGCCCAAAATGCTAGAGTTTTTGCGATCTTTTTTTCTGAGTCCACAAATTCAGCGATTAAAGCATAACGAACTTGTAAGGATTCAGGTCTGAGAAATAGGAACGAGCTCAGGCATAGCCAAGTCACA
>NZ_JAUBOJ010000680.1:0-1691 GCF_036700185.1 Microcoleus sp. BM001215392
GATACTACCGTTGCTTACTACTGCTTACAAACTTAATGAAGTTTTATAATACCTTAAATTTATCTGCGTCTATCTGCGTCTATCTGCCTTGATCTGCGGTTGAACTCTGAATCAAACATTTATGAATGAGGGGTGCATCTGGTTTTTGAAGCCTGAAGAAGCATGAGCGCAGATAAGTTATTAGTGATCGTCCCATATTCACTACGGTCATGCTTCGCCCCTACAAACATATTTGCCAAAGTAAGATGCACCCTGAACGAGTCTATTATATTAAAATCAAAACAGCGCCTAACACATCTATCTAAATAGCGAAAATTAACTGTTATGTCCGCCTAAAATTATGCCTTGAGTATTAGGGAAGATCCAGTGAGTCATCCCCAATCTCAAATCTCAAATCTCAAATCTCAAATGGTATAAGTGTGTCAGTACCAAACTCTCAACAACAAACTCCCCTATTAGATGCGCTGCGCGATCGCACAAACCACCATCACAGCCCATTCTACGCCCCCGGACACAAACGCGGACAAGGAATTTCAGGGCCGTTAGTTGGCTTATTCGGTGCCGCCGTATTTCGCTCAGATTTGCCCGAATTGCCAGAATTAGACAATCTCTTCAACCCATCCGGTGCAATTGCGCAAGCTCAAGAGTTAGCAGCCCAAGCATTTGGATCGGACTCAACTCGCTTTTTAGCAAACGGTTCGACTTGCGGAATTATCGCCGCCATTGTAGCGACTTGCGGCCCGGGCGATAAAATTATCTTGCCTCGAAATATCCACTCTTCGGCGATTTCCGGCTTGATTTTATCCGGTGCAATCCCGATTTTTGTTGCTCCAGAGTACGATCGCACTTGGGATATTGCCAACAGCATCACCCCAGAAGCCACAGCAGCAGCACTAAAACAACATCCCGACGCCAAAGCAGTAATGGTCGTCTACCCAACCTATCACGGCGTGTGTGGGGATTTGCGGGCGATCGCCCAAATTACCCATCAATACAACATCCCCTTATTAGTAGACGAAGCCCACGGCGCCCACTTTAACTTTCATCCCAACTTGCCAGAACCGGCCCTATCAGCAGGGGCAGATTTAACAGTACAATCAACCCACAAAACCCTCGGTGCAATGACACAAGCCTCGATGTTGCACGTCTTGGGCGATCGCATAGATATCCAAAAAGTCGATCGAGCATTGCAGCTAGTACAATCCACCAGTCCCAGCTACTTATTATTAGCATCATTAGACGCCGCCCGCCAACAAATAGCCCTCCACGGGAAGGAGTTAATGATGCAAACTTTAGATTTAGCAGCAAAAGCGCGATCGCACATCAGTCAAATTCCCGGCTTATCAGTTTTAGAACCATTAAATACGCCCGGTTTTGTCGCACTCGACAGAACCAGGCTAACAGTAAAAGTATCCGATTTAGGAATAACAGGATTTGCGGCTGATGAAATTCTCCACTCCGAACTCGCAGTCACCGCAGAATTACCAATGCCGCAACATCTCACATTTATTATCAGTTTGGGAAATACAGAAACAGATATTGACAATCTAGTTAAAGCTTTGACGCTTTTAGCAGAAAGAAGCAAGTTCGGGAGCGGATTGTGTAACGGACTTAATGGATTAATGTTTAAAGAAGAAGCAAGAAGCAAGAAACAAGATTTTTCCCATCCCCCCCTCTCCCCCACTCCCCCT
>NZ_JAUBOJ010000681.1:0-1681 GCF_036700185.1 Microcoleus sp. BM001215392
AAGTCCGCCAGGGGTTAAAACCCCTGTCTCATAGCTAAAGTCGGTTGAAACCGACGGTCGATTTGCCCCAAATCAATACACATCAACTAACTCTTCAGTCCTCTTTGAGAGGACTTTCGCTATGAGACAGGGGTTTCAACCCCTGTCGGACTATCGGTTTGACCTGATTGTTGACACTCCTTGGGCTCTTGGAGTGTCCCTACGATTAATCATGGTAGGGAAACGGCACTGCCGTCTCCTCTAGATAATTCCGGCTACGCAGCAACTCTTAGGCTTTATTCAGTCCGAAAAACTCCTATGAAAACAAAGCGTTCTCCAAAGTCATTAATGCCGACCTCTCGTCGCACCAAACGCAGAATCTCACCGCTTGAAATATTCCTCATGGCAATTGAAACCCTGTGGAGTAATAAAGTGCGATCGGGATTGACAATGCTGGGCGTAATTATTGGTATTTCTTCCGTAATTGCAATTACTTCGATCGGTCAAGGAGTGCAAAGAGCCACCGAGTTAAGAATTGAGGCATTGGGTACCAATATCCTCCAGGTGTCAGCAGCCGCAGCGAAAACGGGCGGCATCAGTCAGGGAGCTGGCACTGCTAGTACCTTAACCTGGGAAGATGCTCAGGCGATCGCCAAACAAGTCCCCGCCGCTACAGCGGTGTCAGCCTTCTTATACCGCTCGAATATTCAGGTGGTACGCGGCAATGTCAACATTTCGACAACTGCCATCGGCACGGATTTAAACTTTCCAGCGGTGAGAAATGTCCAGCCGGAACTAGGGACATTTTTCCGGCAGCAGGATTTAGATATAGCTAAAGCAGTGGTGGTAATTGGTGCCAAAGTTCGAGATGATTTATTCGCTCCAACAGAAATTGCGATCGGTAGCGATATTCGGATTCAGGGTAAACGTTATATCGTGCTAGGAGTGATGGAGCGTAAAGGGTCTGTAGGGCTGCAAGATATGAATGATATGGTGTATCTGCCACTGACCAATATGTCCGCCCAGATTGTCGGTAACAATGCTCTCACAGGTGTGGCGATTAATGGCTTTTGGCTGCAATCGAGTAATGCCGATCTGCTCGAATCGGCGCAATTTCAGGTAACGAATGTGCTCCGACTGCGCCATAATATCCGCCCGCCCAAAGAGGATGATTTTCGTGTCACCAATGAAGTGGATCTGATTAAGACCTTCACGAGTATTATGGGGTCACTGACGCTGATGGTAACTGCGATCGCCGGAATTTCCCTAGTTGTTGGTGGCATTGGTATCGCGAATATTATGCTGGTTTCGGTGATGGAACGGACGCGCGAAATCGGTCTGCGTAAAGCCGTTGGTGCAACTAGCGGCGCGATTCTCAACCAATTTTTGATGGAAGCGATCGTTATTTCGATTATTGGCGGTGCGATCGGAATCGGGTTGGGTATCGCCCTCGCTTTCACTGCCGCCACACTATTCAAATTTCCCTTTGTTGTCCCTTTGTGGTCAGTGGTCGTGGGGTTTGGACTCTCGCTAATTGTTGGGGTGCTAGCAGGCGGTATCCCTGCGCGCAATGCTGCAAAATTAGACCCGATCTTGGCACTACACGGTGAATAAATCAGTTGACAGTTGACAGTTGACAGTTGACAGGGGTGCATCTCATTTTTGCAAATATATTCGTAGGGGCGAAGCATTTCGGTAGTAA
>NZ_JAUBOJ010000682.1:0-1676 GCF_036700185.1 Microcoleus sp. BM001215392
AAGTTGATTTAACGGCTTTAACTATTGATTTAGCATAGTAAGTAAGGAAGAACCAAAATTATTTAAGGTCTGGGCTGTGAAAATTTATCTAGGTTTGGATAAATTTTTATCAGCGGTTTGGTAAAAGCTATCATCGTGACCGGGAGCATAGCTAATCTTTAGCTAGGCGACCTATCACGGGCGCTATAAAGTGAGCGAACAATTTCAGATTGACGTACTCCCCGGCATGAATGCACGGGGATTCTTAAAAGATGTTACGAAGCGCCCTGGCATCCGCGCTTCTCCACTCTTCTTCCTGCTTCTCGGATTCTTAACTAGACTGTTGCCAGTCCCCGTCAGACCATCTCCACAGGCAATTTCATCCAGGATGCGTCCCACCCCAGAGATCCCACGATTGCGGATCACTTGCGCGGCTGCAATATCTCTATGAGTTGTGTAGCCGCATTCGGGACAAGAATGAATCCTGTCCTTCAATTCTTTTTTGCCAGTATGCGTGTGGCACTGTGGACACACTTGGGAGGTAAAGTCCTTATTTACCTTGCCAAAGTAAACGCCGCGCTTCCAGCATACCCATTCCAAGATGGATACAAATTGACCAAACCCAGCGTCTAAAGTATGCTTACCCAGCATCCCTTTAGCCCATGCCCGAAAGTCAATATCCTCTACAAACAGCATCCCCGCGCCGTCACAAAGTTTGTGAGCTAGCTTAAAGTGCCAATCTTTGCGGGTATCGGCAATGTGTTGATGAAGTCGTGCAATTTTCTGATTGAGCTGGCGTCGATTGCCAGAGCCAAGTTTTTTATGCTTCAGTCTGCGTTGCAGTAATGTCAACTCGCGTTGCAGTGAATTTAGAAACTTTGGGCGATTTATCAGCGCGCCTTCAGAAGTTGCAGCAAATTTGTCCAGCCCTAAATCAATTCCGACAGGGTATCCTGTGGGCACAGTGTCAGGGACGCTAACAGCACTTTCCAGTGTCAGCATCAGAAAGTATCCAGAAGCCTTACGAATAATTCGAGCTTGCTTAACTACAAACCCGTCAGGAATTTCGCGAGACTTAATATACCCCATCCACCCCAATTGAGGCAGCTTGATTTGATTACCCTTCAAGAATTGACTTTTGCCCATTTGTGGATATACAAATGATCGCATTGCATCACGCTTCTTGAACCTGGGGAACCCCATTCCCTTGCGCTTCATATCTACAAACGCGGTTTCAAGTTTCCTTAAAACCTGCTGCAAGACCTGAGCGTTGACTGTTGCTAACTCAGGAAAAACGGTCTTTGCTTGAGTTAGCGCATTGGCTTGTACGTAGTAGTTTGGGTATGGCGCATCCGCTGGAATGATGTACTCAGAGGTAATTGAACAAGCATTAATTGGGCACTTACGCGAGTTGTACCAGTCTTTGCGCTCACGCAAAGCAAAGTTCCACACCTTTCGACACACATCTAAAGTGCGCTCAATCAGTTGGATTTGCTCATCCGTGGGTATTGCCTTGTACTCGTAAGTTAATGTCAGCATTGTTCAATTAGTTCCTACAAAATACTACACCATTTTGTAGGATTATTCCGGGCTGAACTCAAAACATTTTGACTCTTCTGGCTTAAGCCTGCCTCTAGCTTTCATAGCTGGTAAAAGTATAGGCATTTATGACATGACATGGGAGGCTTCAAGTCCCT
>NZ_JAUBOJ010000683.1:0-1671 GCF_036700185.1 Microcoleus sp. BM001215392
TAGGGTTTGCTGAATAATCGATCGCAGACCAATAGCAGGAGCGATCGATCTATTCAAGTTCGGTTAAATATAAGTTTTTATGTGTCGATTTCACCCAAGTATAATTGTAGATTATCTTCCACCCAAAAACAGGTGTTCTTTTTCCAAATAGACATAAAAACATACAAAAAACCCGGCGCCACCAGGTGGCAAGGTTCATTACCAAAAAAGTAATTGCAATAACCGTACCAGATGTATTATCGAGTTTTGCCATCACTCGATTTAGGCTGAATCTTCGTTTACCTTGTCCAAACTTTCCCTCAATTGCATTTCTAATCCTCTCATCTTCTAAGGCTTGCTTCTTTTTTGATTTACTCACATTTGCTCTTGGTCTTCCTAAGGGCGGCCCACTGAGTCTAATTCCTTTTTCTTTACACCATGCTCGATTTTCTCTTGTTCGATAAATGCGATCTGCATGAACAGACTCTGGATAATATCCTGTGAACCTATGATATGCTTCTACTTGTGCTTTTAAGTCTCCTGATTCATTAAAGTTGTCCCAGCTCATCCGGTCTAAAAATACATATCCTTCAAAACAACTGGCTGATAGTTTAGCTCCAAACTCTACGCTTTTTCCGGCTTTTCCTCTGACTATGGGACGAATGTGGGGTTGACTTAAACTTACTATTCTATCCTCAATACTCTGTTTATCGTTGTCAAACAACCACTGTTGTTGGCGAGTGACTTCTGTGAGAACTAGCAAGGTTTTATATTGCTTTTTATTCAGACCTTCTAGGCTCGCACCTAACTCTATTAGCTGTTCAATATGAGCTAAATTTCTTTTGATATATTGGAGTTGTTTTTTAATTGCCTGTCTTCTTTTATTTTTGGTTGGTCGTCTTTGTTTGGCTACTGATAAGTAGTCTTTTCTTGCTAGATTACGGTAGGTTCTTGGTTTTTTATGGGCTTTTTCTTTAATTTGTTTATACAGAATGTCTATGATTTTTTCTGTATGAACTCTGGCTCTGTTTAATAGTCCTAAGTCGGTCGGATAACTAATATCGGCTGGGGCGCAGGTTGCATCTATAATTAGTTTTCCGCGATTGGGTGACTCATTTTTGGCGTCCGAATCCTTTTTTTTTTCGGTTTTGATTGGGGTGGTGGAACGCATTTTTTCAACCATGCGTTCGTTGACTTGATTAATTAAGTTGGGACTGATTCGTTGCCGAAAGTGTACTAATAGTGATGGGTCAAATGGTAGCTCATTGCTGTAGCTTGATTGACCGATCAAGTATTGTAGATAGGGGTTTTCGCGGATCTGTTCTACTGTTTCCCGATCGCTAATTCCGAGTTTTTCTTTGATAATTAATGCCCCCAATGCCATCCGAAATGATTTGGCTGGTGCGCCCTTGTCTGCGGGGAAGTTGGCCGCATATTCTGATTCAAATTCAGACCACGGGATTATTTGGGCCATTTTTACCCAACGGTTGTCCGCTGACAATTTAGATCCGTTGGCTAGTTCAAAGTCTAAGGGTTGGATGGGAGCAAGCTCAGCTTTTCTGTACACGCTCGTAGGTGGTTATGCACGGGTTTTGATCTATTTTACCTGTTTTTTTTGCATCTGACTCTCGATCGCACGAGCGCATAACCCACGCCTCGTAAATCTTTTGGCTTTTATTCAGCAAGCCCTAA
>NZ_JAUBOJ010000684.1:0-1668 GCF_036700185.1 Microcoleus sp. BM001215392
CCCCCTTGATAAGGGGGGGTTGGGGGGGTTAATTCCTTGCTGTTGGGAGATGAATTTAATTAAGTTTGTTTGGAGTGATGCCAGCGGTGGCGCGTTGTGGAGGCTTCGCCAGATAATGCAGTCGAATTCGTGTTGAATTTGTGGGATTAGTTGGAGTGTCAGGGCGGTTTTGCCAATACCGGATAAGCCGAGGATGGTGATGAGGCGGGTGCGGCTTGAAATCCAGTTTTTGAGGGTGGAAAGTTCGGATGTGCGATCGAAAAATGTCGAGATTTCTGGTGCGTCGCCTAAGTCGATGCGGGGCTGTTTTGCTGTTGGTTCGGGGTTTTGGGGTGTTTTGGGCGATCGCACTTTTTCACGACAAACATTAAAGTTATTATTGACTGTGACATTCTCGCCAATTTTAATATTATCGCCAACTACAGCTAATTGATAATTATAAATGTTTTCCTTTTCTAATACAGTCCTCAAATTGTTTTTAGTAATATTTTTTTTCAATCCTTTAGAAAGTGTTTTCCAAAGTTCCGATCCGACATTTCTGACATGACTTGGACTTGAGTAAAGTTCTTGAGCAATTTGCGTGTAAGTTGCGTCTTCTAATGTTCCCCGCAGAATAGCATCTTGCACGTAATCCAAATGCTTTCCCGTCTTAGCAAAAATTAGCTCATCTGCCAGTGTTAAGACTTCTGCAATATCCATAGATTCGGGAAAAGCTGGAGTTTACATCATTGATTATACCTGACATTTCGTACAATTGTGACATTTTTGATTTTGTCATCTATCTAAAGTCAGGACTTTTCCTACACAGCTCATCCTTTATATTAATTGATTAAGGTATTAGCAGGATATTTTTATGAAGCGCGATCGGTGGCTCAGCGGTTTGTTGTCGGCTGGGGTGTTGTCTTTTAGTTTAGCGACAGTTGGCGCACAAGTGGCACAGGCCCAGCGCCCAATCCATATACTCGACCTACAATGTCTTATTACAGGGGGTGTACTGAGAACTGGTAGCCCAAACGTGGGCGCGTTATCTTATTTGGAGAGAAGACCTACAGACCTTTCCATAGGCAGACAACTATACACCAGTATTATGATGGTAAGGGAAGCCGGTTGGACTTGTAAACTTCCAGGCGGTCGTGCTTCTCTGCGATTGGAGTATGGAGTTGACGATCGAGATGAAATTTCACCACCAAAAATCGAGGTTTATGTAGATGGAAATCAAGTAGATTCTCAGGTGGGAAAGCTTGGGAGGATCAATACAATGCTGGTAGATGTTAGTAATGGTAAAAGTTTATCTCTTGATATCTCTTGTTCCACAGCTAAAAATTGTAACCAAAGGTCTTATCACTTCTTCAAATTTAATCTAGAGCCCGGGGCAAGCTCTCCTGGGAGAAGATAAATTATGAGTATCAGCCGCCGTCAATTTAATCGGATCATTATCTGGGGTGGCGCTTCTTTTGCTGCTTCCGCCACATCAGGCATCTTTTTCCCCAAACCTGCCGAAGCTTATTCCCTAGAATTTCCGATTAGTGCTTTATCAGCCGATCGCGTTTTCAACGGTATTCAAAAATATTGCGGAGCACAACCCATCCCCGGCGTTCTATCACCGATATTACAACAATACTTCGGACAGTTTTGGAACAGGGATGCTCCGCGAGTAGAGCCAAAAAG
>NZ_JAUBOJ010000685.1:0-1660 GCF_036700185.1 Microcoleus sp. BM001215392
AGTTATAATCCCATATTGACTGCGGTCATGCTTCGCCCCTACAAACATATTTGCAAAAATGAAATGCACCCGTCCGAATGATTGGTGATTAATTTATCAGGGAAAATGCAACACTTAACTCAGCACGATCTTCAAATTTTTTCTGGATGTCTACAGGAACTCTACAAAACTTGTAGCGTTGAGGATTTCTCATCTCATCTGCTGGCGATCGTCTCGAAGGTTATTTCCGCAGTAGATTATACCTACACCGCGCTTTCCTTCGAGAACAGCAAGACTACCACCCTCGACTATAAACCAGCCCCAGGGTTCGATCGCCTTGATACAGCGAATTTTGAGCAAGTTGCGCACCAGCATTTTTATGAAAACCCTCTAGTCGGTAATTATCTCCGAACTCGCGACCATCGAGCGCATAAGGTTTCAGACTTCTTAAACCAGCAGCAACTCCACCGTCTGGAAGGATTGTATGGAAAGCTGATGCAGCCTAGAGGAATCAAGGATCTGATCGCAGTTTCACTACCTCTTGCTTTGGCTGCTAAATCTGCGAGCAAACCCTACTCTGGACAAGACGATATTATTGCAATTACACTTTTGGGAGACCGGATTTTCACGGAGCGCGATCGCTATTTATTCAATTTACTGCACCCTCATCTGGTACAAGCCCAGCAAAACATGAATCAGTTTACCCAAATAGAACAGGAGTGGGTAGAACAGCGCCATACTCTGGAAGCATTGGGAATTATTTCTCTCAACGGAGATGCGCAAGTTCAATTCATGAGCGAACGAGCTTTGCATTGGCTGAAACAGTATTTTCAAGACTCACAATCTTCAACAAAATGTTTGCCAGACAACTTGCACCGATGGGTTAAATATCAGTTGTCGCTGGTAACACCAAGTGATGAAATTGCTGCACCTCATTTACCGCTAAAATTAGAACAGCAAGGAAAACAATTAGTTGTGCGCTTTCTGACAGAGCAACCGCTGGAAAAATATCTATTGTTGCTTGAAGAACAGGAGTTTTTAACTCTATCATCCGTATCTTTGGAATTGCTAGGCTTAACAAAGCGGGAAACAGAAGTATTGTTTGAGGTGACGCAAGGTAAGACTAATCCAGAAATTGCGGCAACACTGAGCCTGAGCATTGGTACAGTCAGAAAGTATTTAGAACATATCTACTCAAAGCTGGGAGTACAGACTCGTGCGGAGGCTGTAGTAAGTGCTTTGAAACAGCTTGGGACACTGGGTTAAAGTTGGAAATTACTAGACATCTTGCACTCATTTGTAAATTATCTTCAAAAATATCTGCGTTTATCTGTGTTTATCTGCTTGACATCTGCGGTTCCTGTATAAATGAATGATTTATGCAAGAGGTCTACTGATTGCAGTCGCAGAGGAGTTGTGAGGATGGATCGGAATTCCGACTTCTTGGTTGAATCGGATTGTTTGCCAAAAGCGATTTCTATCTCTATTTTGTTACTTTAGCTAGAGCCAAAAATCATGTCAAATATTGTTAATCCAGGAGAGCTCGATCCGACGGCCCAGATTAATGAGGAGTCGATCGCAATTACCGTTCTTCCTCAACAAAACGGGCGTTGCGTTAGAATCAGTGGGTGCATCTCATTTTGGCAAGGGCGAAGCATTTCGGCACATAATTTATGAGTGA
>NZ_JAUBOJ010000686.1:0-1651 GCF_036700185.1 Microcoleus sp. BM001215392
CGCAGGATCGGAACTTGGATTTCGCACATATGTGTTCTGATCAGCCTCAGTGGGATGAACCCGCTACTAGCCAGAGTGAATAGTAGATAGTTAGCAATGAAATTGTTGGGGCCCGATTCTGGTGGCAATATTACTAACTCTCCGTCAATTAGTTCATAGCGGTTGTCGGTGTCGTCCTCGTAGGTGAGGTATTCTTCAAAGGTGAGTTTTGGCTTGTGGGCTTGTATCATCTTTTACCTTCCAGGATTGCTATTGTTATTAAAATATTTACACATCCGAGGGAAGCGGCGGCCGCAGTGATTTTCATTGAATTAACAAGCTGGGTAGCACTGTTTCAATTATATTATAAGGCTGCATCTGAGAGGTTTTATTCAAGTAGAAGTTTCACAGGGATGCCACAAATAACTTTTTTTCGCGATCGGCTGCAAAAGCAAGACAGGCTTTGATATCTGCCGAAGTTAGTTCGGAAAAATCTTCGAGAATTTCTGCTTCCGTCATGCCACCTGCGAGATATTCTAAAATATCGTAGACGGTGATTCGCATTCCCCTAATACATGGTTTGCCACTGCGTTTTCCCGGTTCAATTGTGATGGTGTCGTGGTAGTCCATAAAGCAATATTTTGTAATAATAAGTGTAATTATAGTTGCAAATAATCCTGGTTTGTTGAGGTCAGGGTTACACGGACGATTTTTTTAAATTCAAGTATAAAACTCAAAGCCTTAATATTTTAAGACTTAACTGGTTCCCAGGCCTTAGCCTGGGAACCGAGATCCACAGGCTCTGCCTCGCTAACGGATAAAAATAAAAACAGGAGGCAGAGCCTCATGGAATGTGTTCCCAGGCCGCAGCCTGGGAACGAGCAAACACCTACGCTTTGCGCTTACGACGGCGAATCAGCACGCTCATCACTTGCTTCGGATTAGCTGCACGCTGTAGCTGACTCCAGTCGCCCACTTGGGCAAATCCCAGTCGGTACAAAGTGAGTATGGTTTCCCTGACACCCTTGGGCGAACCTGTCACCGTTACACACACCACATCCTGTTCGGATTCTGCTGCTGAGTCGTCATTTGGCCGATCGGATTCGTTGTCGTCAGGCAAGAATTCCTGTGACATAATTATGTTCTCCTGGTTTTGGGTTTTCTAGAAAAACCCAAAAACCCAGCCGCCCCGCTTTTCAACGCATAGCAGGGCGGCTACAGAGGATGTTAAGATACTCCGTTAGCCTCCAGACTGCTTTGATCAGTTTGGCGGTTAGCTGTCCATTGCTGTTAGTAGCAGCTTTGGGCAGTGCAACTAGATTTTTGGGCGACGCGGGCTACTTCCTATACAAGCAAAGCAACCTCTAATTTCAAAGCGTAGCCGCAGAGGGGGGCCTGTGTCAATCCATTTGGGATTTCGGATTTGGGAAAGGTGCGTCAGCTTTGAGATTGCTTTCCTTCGGATCGCTTACGCTAACACTACGTTCGCAATGACAGAAAATCCTAGTACGTGCATCCAGGATTAACTGGTTCCCAGGCTGGAGCCCATTCGTGACAACTTAAGGTCAAACCCAATCACAGACTGCTGTTTGAGTATTAAGCTCAGATCCCCCCTAGCCCCCCTTAAGAAGCAGGGTGGATTAATTGTCGAGAGGTTAAATCAAGGCTAAGA
>NZ_JAUBOJ010000687.1:0-1640 GCF_036700185.1 Microcoleus sp. BM001215392
TTGGAGTTTAGACTAAGCAGGTCAAAAAGTGCGATCGCTCGCGAGACTAGCTCACAGTTCTCAAGAACGGCAATGGTCGCTGGCGACAACCTATCAGGCTCAACCATAATCTAGATGCCAGCGACCGTTGACGTTCTCGGAGACTTGCTGCAACAAAAAAAACTGTCTGCGATAGTTTCAACAGACAGCGTAAGGGTAGAAGATTGAGAATTCAGCTAAAAATCTCAAATCTACCTGCAATCTCTGTTAGAACAATTACGGGAATTTCGTCAACTTGCTTATGAATGTCTAGGCAATGCCAAAGACGCCACCTTTGAACTAGCAGATGCGGTAATGACGACTCGCCACGTCTCATGCGCGAGGAGATTTGGCCCTCAATCCCTTGTTTCGACGTGAGTGGTCCAGCGTCTATGAAGCGCTGCAAGATTGTAGACCAGACCGAGAAAAACTGATGCAACTGTACATCCAACAGATGTCACAAGTAGAACGTGAGCGTATTAGCGATCGATCCTACGGCATGGTTGAGACCCCATGCACGTACCCTCAAAGAGCGTACCTATGAACATCAACCGACAGCCTTACCTCACGGTATACCTGTTGGTATCGGTCGCCTGATATAGTACGATCGCACTGATACCAACGATGAGCGGGAGTTGGGCACTACCCTTAAGACATGAACGTATTACCAGTTGGGACAACCCAATCGGTAAAGGCGCTGAACAATTGGCACGCTTTGTGTGCATATCTTCAGCATAGACCGATCGCTTTATTTGACAGCGAGTATGGATGTGCCCAAGAGTGTAAAAGCCACCGCTGCGATCGCTGCTGATAAACTAATGCGTATTCGTTCTAATCGTGGCTTGTGGTCAGCACAAGAGCAGCCTATAGTGGTAAAGGCAGGCCCAAAATTCACGGTCAACAGTTTAAGCTCAACCACTCTCAAAGCTGGTGGACACCAGAACAAACTCTGGAATCTGTCGAGCCCAAACTGGGGAAAATCCGATTAAGAAAATGGGATGACTTGCATTTTCGAGGCAGTCCCAAACATCCAATGACTCTGATTTTAGTCGAAGGTTTAGAAACTGTAACGGGTCGATTAAATAGTCAACCTTTGTGGTTGGTTTGGGTTGGTATCCAAATGCCATCTCTGGCAGAAATTTGGCAACTGTATCTACGTCGCTTCGCCCTCGAACATTGGTATCGGTTAGCTCTCACAAACCTTGCATTGGACGGCTCGCCGAAGCTAAGCACTCAGCCAACAGTGTGAACGATGGAGTGATTTGATGCCTTTGCTAACCTGGCAATTATGGTTAGCTAAAGATGTCGTCAGAGAAATCCGTTTACAGGCGGCAAAAATCTCTGCCTGAATTGACACCTGGAAGGGTTGTACAATCAATGCTTCCACTTTTAATCAGGATTGGAAGTCCGGCTGTTTCTCCCAAACGGCGAGGAAATTCAGATGGATGGCAAACAGGAAAACCTCGCACTCGCCTGATGCCGCTATCCTGTGGTCAAAAAGGGTTCATGTCGGTTCCAAAACTCGTCAAAATCGATTATTTAACCTGGTCAGCTCTCTCTAAATCCACCATAATTTTTACTCAGCGTTAGCTGAGTAAATTTGTGCTTAGTCTAAACTCCAA
>NZ_JAUBOJ010000688.1:0-1618 GCF_036700185.1 Microcoleus sp. BM001215392
CGCTCGGTCGATCGTGAAAATGCTATAATAATTAACAAGTTATGCTTAGGGAGACTACGGAAATGCAGCTCGCATCATTTGAACAAAAAATGTGGGAGAGTTCGCCAGCAAAAACTCGTACTAAAATATCCGATAGTGAAATCAACCATAAATACGAGTTAAGAGAGAATAGAATTCTTACTGAAATCAACCGTGAAAAGCTTCCGAGTTTTGTCCAGGCTTTAAAGCAGCCTGGTTATATGGAAGTGCGACCATTTTACCAAAGAAGGGCGCGTTGGACTACCAAAATGCAATCCAAACTAATCGAATCATTTCTCGTCAATATTCCAGTTCCATCAATAATTTTATACGAAAAAGAATACTATTCATATGAGGTTATGGATGGTCAACAAAGAATTACTGCGATTCAGGATTTTTATGAAAACAAGCTTTCATTAACAGGGCTGGAACTTTGGCCTGAATTAAATGGACGTACCTACAATCAACTTCCTCAAAAAATTAGAGCAGGTATCGACCGTCGTTCTATATCATCTACAGTAATTATTGCAGAATCAACCTCCGATCCTGAAGAGGCTCTATTCTTAAAACAAAAAACCTTCGAGCGCCTTAACACTGGAGGCGTAGATTTAAGTCAACAGGAAGTGCGAAACTGTTTGTATTATGGAAAGTTCAATGAACTGTTGCTAAAATTATCGCGCCATCCCATGTTTGCAGAAGCTTGGGGAATTCCGACACAGGATAACAGCCCCGAATTGGAGAAAAATACCCTTTATAAAAAAATGGAAGATGCTGAGTTAGTTCTGCGTTTTTTTGCTCTCAGAAATGTTGATAATTACCAACGGGGAATGGAAGGCTTTTTAGATTTGTACATGATGAGAAGTTTAAATTTTGATGAGGAAGATATCAATTATTTGGAATCTATTTTTCTCAAAACTATCACAATAGCTCACCTAATTTACGGAGAGCATTTATTCAAACCATTTGACCAGAAAACTCAAACTTGGTCAAACAAGACTTATAAAGCATATTATGATGCAATGATGGTGGGTTTAAGTAGGTACTTGCAATATGAAAAAAGATTAATTGCTCTAAAAGACCGAATTATTGAAGAGACAAAGAACATCTTTAAAAAACCTGAATCTCGTCTTCTCACAGGAGGTGGAAAAACCAAGGCAGAGATTCAGGAACGAATCAGGATATTTGACGAAATGCTTTTGCAAGTTATCGGAGAGTAACTTGCGATGTTTGACGAGCTTCTCAAGACAGTCTGTCTTAAAATTTCCACTGTCCGTTCGATGATAAAGATTAACGATCGACTTAGAAAAATCGTTTTTCAAGACAGTTCAGATATCAAACAGTTGAAAGAAAATCCTGAATTTGCCGCATTAATAGAAGTAATCTCTAGCAAAGAAGAATGGCGAATTTACGATCGCTCTGCTGTTGTAACCCGATTGTATGCTATTTACGAGCGATTCGTTGAGGATTTAATTTCGGATTGGCTGCGAGGGATGCCCGATTTGGTTCCGCGCTATTCAGACTTGGAAGAAAAAATCCAAAATACCCACCGAGAGGGTATAGGGCGTTTGTTGATTGACATCAAAAAGAATAGGTTTCAACA
>NZ_JAUBOJ010000689.1:0-1617 GCF_036700185.1 Microcoleus sp. BM001215392
GGGGATGAAAGGGGGGGTAAAATTCCCCTCGCGCAAGTGGCGACTGTTACATACGGTACGGGCCCAAATACGATTAACCGCGAGAATGTTTCTCGGTTGATTGTGGTGGCGGCGAATGCGAAAGGTAGGGATTTGCGATCGGTTGTGAATGAAATTCAAGCTAAAGTCAAACGGGAGGTGCAGTTACCGTTTGGTTATTTTATCCAGTACGGCGGTCAATTTGAGGCGGAACAAAGGGCTTCGCAGAATATTATGGTGTTTAGCGCGATCGCCTTTGTTGTCATTACAGTATTGATGTACTTGTCCGTCAAGTCGATCGCTTCAACTGCGATGATTACGATCAATTTGCCGATCGGCTTAGTTGGAGGAGTAATTGCTGTAGCTTTGACTGGCGGTATAATTTCCGTCGCTTCCCTGGTTGGCTTTGTCACATTATTCGGCGTAGCTACCCGCAACGGCTTGCTGTTAGTAGAAAACTATAACTCTAAATTTGCTGAAGGAATGCCCTTTCAAGAAGCCGTTGTTAAAGGATCGATGGAACGCCTCAACGCCATTTTGATGACCGCTTTAACTTCAGCATTGGGTTTGGCACCGTTAGTCTTAGAAGGCGGGCCAGGAAAAGAAATATTACAACCTTTGTCGATCGTAGTTTTAGGAGGATTGTTTACTTCTACGGCGTTAACTCTGTTAGTTTTGCCAGCCTTGTATGCTCAATTTGGGAGATTTTTACGACCTCAAGAACCTGAGCCTGTTGCTGAAGATGAAAAAACTGGTTTAAGTGATTTTTAGCAACGATTCTGGCTATTGCTGAATAATTGTTGATAATTTTCTTTGACCAAGAATTTCTTCATGGTACAAGCCCCCGGATTTATCCGTGGAATCAATCCCAAATCAAAAATCGAAAATCCTCTCTTCCCCCGAATTTATCCGTGGGGTCGCCTCTAAAATCTAAAATCTAAAATCTAAAATCTAAAATCGATTGACGCCCTGTTTTAAAATGCCATAATTTACGAATAATTGTCCGCAAAGAGTCAAGCACATGAAAACGATCAAAACAAGTTTAATTATTCTCAGCAGTATCGGACTGCTGTTTTTGGGAGCTTGCGGTAAAGGCGACGAAGCAAGCGATACAAAAATCACTCCCACACCCCCTCCTGCTGCTTCAAAACCTGCGTCTTCCGCTCCCGCCGCTGCTCCTGCTGGTGCAAAAGGAGCTAAAGGCGGTCAAGTTGTCAATGCTGGAGCTTATCATTTAGAGTTTGTACCTGAAAAACAAGCTACTGGGACTCACTTAGATTTGTACCTGCAAAAAGGCGATAAAAAGGAAACAGTTCCTGATGCGAAAGTGTCAGCACAAGTGCAGTTGCCGAATGGAAAGCAACAAACGCTAGCCTTTAAATACGATCCGGCAGACAAACATTATACTGCTGTGTTTCCAGTCAAAGGTGCGGGTCAGTATCCTGTGAAGGTGAATGCGGATATTAAGGGAGAAAAAGTGGACGGTCGTTTTACTTTCACTCAGTAGTAGTTGAATTTATTTGTGAAAGCCCGGTTTGTTCGATCGGGTGCATCTGGTTTTGGAAGAGGGCGAAGCATGACCGCATATAAGTTATTAGT
>NZ_JAUBOJ010000690.1:0-1609 GCF_036700185.1 Microcoleus sp. BM001215392
CGTCAGTCCTATCCTATGGTACTCTCGCTGCTTAAAAACTGTCCGAAGTATTGATCAGAATTCAACCGATTATTAGTTCCCGTCTGATACCCAGAACTATTCCGATTCCCATTCGCATCGTAACTGAAACCTTCATCCGGCTTGTTAGTATTGGAATGGTCAGCAACAGTCAACTGATTGTTGTTGTCATAGGTGTAATTAGTAAACCCATCTACATCAGTAATCTTGCTAATCCGATTTGCATTATCGTAATCAAAGTCATAAGAAACCCCGCTACCGTGACTCAGAACATCCAAACGATTCTTAGCATCATAAGTGTAAGTAGTTCCCCTTACCAACTGAGTGCCGCTTAAATCTCCATAGCGATTCACAGACTTGATTTTACCGATATTATCGTAACCAAAATCTACCCGCTTCGATGCCACACCATTACCGCTTTGAGTAATGCGGCTAACCCTGTTTAGCGCGTCGTAGGTGTAAGCAGTAGTTCCCGACGGCGTACCGTTAATCGTATCACTGACAGACAGCAAATTGTCTTCGCTATCGTAGGTGTAATTCAACAACACATTCGGCACTCCTGGAGTTCCTGTATTGTCAACTCCAATTTGCCGTCCTTTGGCGTCATAACTAAACTTGTAAGTCGAATCAGGGTCTGTTACAGATGTTAGCTGACTGGCCGCATCATAAGTAGAGGTAATGCTGCGAATAGGATTGCCATTCGCATTGAGCCAATTTTCCGCGGTCTCCCGATTAAGTCCATCGTAAGTAAAAGAAAGGACGCGGTTGTTGCGGTCAGTAACCTTAGTGCGGTTGTTGGCTTTATCGTATTCAAAGGAACAAGTTTTATTGAATTGATTGGTTTCTGTTTTTAACCGATTTTTGGGATCGTAAGTGAAACTCGTCTTGTTCTGCAATGGGTCGGTTATCGATAAAACATTGCCAACTTTATCGTATTCTGTGGTGGTGGTTCCAGATGGAGTTAAAGCATCGGTAATTTTGGTTTGACGGTTTCTGGCATCGTAAACATACTGAGTCTTGTTATTGTTGCCATCAATTTCAGCAGTAACATTCCCAGCTTTATCGTACTCTGTCTTGCTCGTACTAGCGATCGCAGTCGTTGCCCCTTCAGTCACATCCGTTCTTCTTCCCAACTCATCATACTTGTTCTCAGTCCGATTATTATTCGCATCAACTTGAGCCTTTAATTGATTAGCAGCATCGTACTCAAAACGAGTAATTTTCTCACTAGCATCAACTTCCAGAATTAACCGACCCCGCGCATCGTAAACCTTATTTGTCCGATTCCCTTTGGCATCAAAACTCGCCGTCTGATTATTATCCGCATCATACCGCATTTTCTCCACATTACCATCAGGATTCACCGTTTCACTTAAGCGATTCCGACTGTCATACCGATACTGAGTCCTCCTGCCCAACGGGTCAATCATCAACACCTGATTCCCATTCTTATCGTAACCGTAACTCGTCACCGGCGAAGTCAACGGCCCGCTACCATCCGGGTCAGCCGCCGTCACCTTAACGAGCTGATTCATCATATTATACTCAGACTCGCTACGGTTCCCCTTCTCATCAATTACCGCCGTCTGAT
>NZ_JAUBOJ010000691.1:0-1604 GCF_036700185.1 Microcoleus sp. BM001215392
GCAAGCTTTGGATATTCTCAAAGCCAATCGGGAATTGTTGGAAACAATCACGCAGAAGCTGTTAGAAACTGAAGTAGTTGAAGGTGAGGCCTTGCACAAATACCTCTCTCAAGTGCAGCCTTTAGATAAAGTTGCGGCTTGAGTTTAACAGGGTTTAATCGGACTTACCCATGAGAGTCCAGAAACCGGGTTTTTACGAGAATACTCGCTATAGGTGAGAGATTCAGAAAAACCCCGGTTTCTTTATTGGGAGTGCATAATTCCTGTTTAATTAAACCGTTGTAGAGATAATTGAGCTTCAAATGTCCTCTGGATTTATCCCCATTTCTCGCAGTTTTTCAGAAAGGCGATCGGCTTTTTGCTGTGCTAACTCTTTCTCCTGTCTTTCTTGTTCCATTTGTCTTGACAACTCCACATAAGACAAAAACTTCAGTCCGTCGGGACGATAAATTTCCAAATCTCCCGATGCAGTTTCAAAACGGATTTGCAAACGCGGACTTACCCAACCTTCCATTGATTCAATATAGTTGAGTTGTCCGTCAGCTCGCCGCCAACCTATTAACTCATTATCCTCTGGATCGTAGACATAATATTCTTCGACTCCATAATTCTCGTAGAACTTAAACAGCTTAAACATTGCTGTCATGCGGTTTCCCGGCGAGATGATTTCAAAGACAACTTGCGGCGCAATATTATCTTCCAGCCACTGTTGGTAGGAACCCCGATCGCCTTTGGGTCTGCCAAAGGCTACCATAATATCAGGTGCTTGGCGAGTTTTGTTATCTCCTTCGACGGGATACCACAGCAAGTCACCTGCTACAAAGACATTTTCGTTGTCTTTGAACAAAGCATCTATGCCGCCTTGAATTTTTACGATTAATTGGAACTGTTTGGTATTGTCAGACATGGGTTTTCCGTCGCTGTCTGGGTAGATGATTTCTGGCAAAGTTTGAGTAGGAATTGTTGCGGTCATGGGATGACTCCATTGCTAGCAGCATCAATTTATATTTTATATCTATTTTATACGACTTACGCATTGGGCCGAGAAACCGGGTTTTTACTGAGAAGACGCGCTGTAGCCGGTAGATTTAGAAAAAACCCGGTTTCTTTATTCGGAGTGCATCCAGGACTGTTTAATTGAACCGCAAATAAACGCAGATGATTTAGAATCATCTGCGTTTTGTGATTTTCTCGCTCTCGCAATCACCCGACGGGGGTTTAAACCCCCGTCTCATAGCTTAAGTCCTCTAAAGAGGACTGGAAGAGAATTTCAGTCCTCTTTAGAGGACTTAAGCTATTAGCCAGGGACTTGAGTCCCTGGCGGGATTTGGGGTAACATGAGAATAGTGCAACATCTCAGTTACAACCCTTTGATATACTGCTTCAGTACAGGTGACAAACTGTAAAAGCTTCCTTCTTTTTCTATCAAGCAACGCCGCGATAAAGACTGGAGCGCGTTGAGTAAATCTGATGATGATATTTGTCCTTTTTCTAGCAATTTTGCTAGGTTGACTGGCTGATTTTCCTTAGCCAACAATGACATAACTTGTTTTTCTAGTTCGGAAGTGCGATCGTACTGCTGCTGTAAAACATCTTTCAAATCT
>NZ_JAUBOJ010000692.1:0-1571 GCF_036700185.1 Microcoleus sp. BM001215392
GCTCTTCCGATCTTACTGCTGCAAACGAGAACAGGACTTGCCGCCACGTTTAAAATAATCTACCGACATCTGCTGCCAGAACTCCAGGATGAAGCGGTCTGGAGCTTCTGGTAAAGTAGCAAAATAATTGCAGAAGTTATCAGCGTAAGACCAATGTCCCTGAATCCCTAGCAGGGAGAGGAGGTCAAAGACTTCAATCGGGTCAATCTGCATTGGGGTTGCAGACAGCAGCACCAAGGCGCGTGTCTTTTCCTTGAGTTGCCCCATTAACTCTAGCAGCCGATTAGGAGTGTCTTTCCGGGCTTGAGGGCTTTTGCGTCGTGCGTGGTGGGCTTCATCTAATACGGCTAAATCCCAAGAATCTGCCTCTAAAAGTTCCTGCATTCTTTCAGTACGGCGTACCAGGTGGCTGGAGGCGAGAACTAAGTCTTTGGTATTCCAGGGGTTGGTAACTGTAGAGACGGTATTGCCGTAGGGGTCAGTTAATCCCCCTTGTGCGTAACTCCAGAAGTGAAGGTTAAACTTTTCTCGCAGTTCTTCCTGCCATTGGGGTTGGACGCTGGCAGGGGCGAGGATTAAAACGCGCTTGACCTTTTGGCTTACCAGCAGGTAACGCAGAATCAAGCCAGTTTCAATCGTCTTCCCCAGTCCAACTTCATCGGCAATGAGGAAACTGCGAGGGAACTGCTGGGCGACTCGGCGGAGTATCTTGGTTTGGTGAGGCCAGGGAGTAATGGGAATGGATTTGAGGCAGAAGTCCAAACAGCCAGGGTGTTTGTGCAGGTTAACAAGCTGGGTAAACGCTTGGTGTTCTCGTTCACATTGGGCTTCAGAAATCGCAGCTTTATCCGTAGTGCGGGCATCTTGCCCGCGATCGTTAAAGTTGAGCGAACTATCATTAGGGTCTAAGGAACCATCATTAAGATATAGCGAGCGAGACGCTCGCACTATTACTGTACGATAATGACTAATAACTAATAACAAATAACAACTAACTAATTAAAAGCACTCGGAAAAGCTGCCCAAACTCGATCGACAAAATCTCTAAGTTGCCGAGAGGCGATCGTGCTATCCTTCTTATCAGAGTCCAGAGACTGCAACTGGGTCAACAGCGAAATCACCTCCGTATCCAGCGCCGCCCGAAACAAACTCAGCGGCCACAGCAAATCAGAACCATCTCGCAAATCCGATAAAGTGTTTTCTTCAGGCCACCTTTGGGGGAAATCCTTCCCCGAAACCAATCCAACCAACATCAAAGGGCGCACCCAACAAATTTGACGTGCTTCAACTACTTGAATTACCTCTGAATGCAGGCACGCATCTCCACATTCCAAACTGACAATTTGACCAGGCTTAAAGTTCAAAGCGCCATCCATTAATGCTGACTCTTAATACAGACACAACCAAGCAAAATAACTGCCGCAACTCTCAACAGCACCAAAAAATATTATATCACAATTAATTCTTCCCTCTTCCTTCTTCCTTCTTCCTTGGGTCAACTGCCAACTGTCAACCATCAACTGCCAACTGCCAACTGCCAACTGCCAACTGCCAACTGCCAACTGCCAACT
>NZ_JAUBOJ010000693.1:0-1566 GCF_036700185.1 Microcoleus sp. BM001215392
GTCTAATTACTAGAAACGCCTTTATTGGAGTAAAGCGGAGTTAATTGACGCATATTGATAACCATCTTGTTTGTGCAAGAATTTGACGTTGCTCATATCTTTTGTACTTAGTCGAAAATTACCGATCTTAATCTCAACACCTTTATCTGTTGGAGTCTTGACCCGTCCAACGTAAAGTCCTGATTGGAATCGCTTGCGGTCTTCTAGAAGCTGAATGGCAACAATATCACCAGTTCTACAATGAGTAAAGGACTGTTTAGGCTTGGCACAAGGAAAACCGTATTTATCGTTTCTAGTGGACTGTCGATTCCCTTGTCCTGTTGATTTAATCAGCAAGGGCTGATTAGTTAACACTTCCAAAGAATCAATCTGACCCACACAAGCCGCATCTATCCAGTGAGTTTTAGGCAGGCTAAGTCGAGTACGGTTGTATTTAGTCAGACCACCCGAACCCTCCGAGACAGGAATACCCGTTTCTTTAAGTCGGTTGAACAATGCCCATCGGGTTGAGTTGACAGCCGCCGCGTCTTTTAATGGGCGTTTTGCTTGAGCTAGAACCGATCGCAGAACATCTGGCTTTTTGGCTAAGAAAACGCTAATATCCTGAGTCCCTTTTTTGAGATTGCATTTCTCGCAAGCAAGGCACAGATTAGAGATCCGATTTGTGCCACCTTTTGCTTTGGGCTGGATGTGTTCGATTTGGAGCGGAACGTTCTCGATTGAGCAGTAAGCGCATTTCCTGTTCCATTTATTCAATAAATACTCGCGGATTTCGTACCCACATAAAATGCCTTGCTGATACTCAATGCCTGAGATTTCTGGGTTTTCAAGTTGTTGTAAATCAAATCTGACAAGCTCTTGAACAATCAAATTGATTGGTGCAAGTCTGCGTAATTTGTTAACCCAAGTTAGGGTGGTTTCTACCCGGTGCTGCAAGGATGGCGCTAACCATCCTTTTTGGCGGGTACGGTTTAAAAACCGTGCTTGTCGATAGCGAGTGTGACGAGAACGCCTCCCCCGACGTAGAGAACGACGGGATTCTAAAGATGCTTTGATGGCTTGACCGCGATGAGTCAACTCAGCACCAAAGATTACTTTGTCGTTTTGAACAAGGGCAATCCCTGTGGTTTTAGAACCGGGGTCTAGTTTGATCGTGACGGGTTCAGGAATATCTGCAACCTCTTTTTTGAGAATGATGCTGAACGGATATCTTCTAAAAACAGACGCTCTACCCATCGATAATAAACGTCTCGCCATAGAAGGCTTACATGGTGTCAGCGGTTTCTTGTTAGCATCAATTACAAAAACGAAATTGGGTTTCAACATTTTGGCGTTGTTTGCCTTAAGTAAAGTTTGCTTCAACCCTGTTATCTTCTCGGTACTATGCAGATTGCACTTCCTCGCGCCCAATCTCGGATGTTTAACAATCTGCTTACAGAGCTTGGAACTAGCGAATCCCAAGGTGTGAACTTAAACGCTTAGAGATAACGATTACTCGCTTTGAGTGGTCTGGAGTAGCTGCAATACCTCGGATTACTCCGAAATACTACGGATTGGTGCTACTCT
>NZ_JAUBOJ010000694.1:0-1565 GCF_036700185.1 Microcoleus sp. BM001215392
AAATCGCCTAAGACTCGCCGTCTCGGCGCCCGAGCTCGTACACGCCGCCGCCAATACAGGCGATCGTCCCCATAGATACCGCCCAACTGGTACCCAAGGACAATTCGACGCCCCAATTGCACAATCCGCCGACAATCAAAAAGGGCAGAATGCTCAACAGGGAAGCGTAAAAGCTATTTTGAGCTTCTCGGGCTTGCTTGGTTCTTTCAAACTCGGCTTCCGATGTGTAGAGGGATCTTTCGGCAAAATTCATCCAGCGGTTGAGTTGCAGGATTACCCATTCTGTGAGGGGCGACAGGCCCCAGTACAGGGCTAAAGACCATAATGACGCACCGGCGATCGCAGTTGCGTCTATGGCAAAACTAAAAGGGAAAATTTCAGTAAGCATTGCTTGATGTGTTATGAATTTGAGATTTTGGATGATACCAGATCCGGCTTAAATACCCCTTGATTTCCCAGTCGGCCCGAAAGCGGACGCAAGTTTGTGTAAACCTGGTTTCAACCGTACGTCCGCTATAAAAGGGGGTTTCTCACCCAGATTTGAGAAGACATCCAAAATCCCGGACTACACTATAGTGTCAAGCAAAAGTTCGATCGAATTCAACCGCAGCACGAATTAGCCAAAAAAAAATCCCGAACCCCAGCATTCAACCCGAAGCCTTGACACAGGTTCTGTATGCAGTAAGATACACGTTGGTCAACTGATTCGCTAGTGGGCAAAGCACGCGAGGCAATCTTGCAGCGAATTGGCACATCAGACAACGCAGATTCGCCAGTACATTCAACTTTCAGGAGTTAAATCAATCGTGCAAGACTCTACCAGCCCTAGAGGAGTAAAACGCTTTTTTCGTCCCAAATCGCTGCTGCTCGTAGCAGCTTCCATCGGCATCGGTTTACTTGGTATGGGATGGCGCCAGGAGTTAGTCAGGGCTCAGCAAGCCTCACCAGGCAAAGTCGCTACGGGTAATTTGTGGCAAGAAGCTTCTTTCCCACTCGAAAATTTTGAAGCCTACAGTTCCCCCTTCGGCCCCCGCGGCGGCGATTTTCATTACGGTTTGGACATGGCCGCCCCAGAAGGCAGCTACATCCGCAATTGGTGGGGGGGTCAAGTGGTGGAAGTTTGGGAAGATGGCAGGTGCGGTACTGGTATGATAGTGCGATCGGGAGATTGGGAGCATATCTACTGTCACCTCAGGGGCCGGGTGGAAACTGCTAACGGCGGGCGCTATTATATCGATCGCGAAGGCGGCTTGCAAATTTGGCAGGGTCAAAGTGTGCCGGCCGGTGCGAGAATTGCCAGAGTGGGAATGACCGGCCGCACGACCGGCCCTCACTTGCATTGGGGATTGAAGTACGGCGGCCGCTGGGTAGATCCGGCTTTGGTATTGCGGGAAATGTATTCCAATCAGTCTTAATTAGTTATTGGTCAGTTGTCAGTTGTCAGTTGTTAGTTGTCAGTTATCATCAGTTGTCAGTTGTCAGTTATCATCAGTTGATTAGTAGTAGGTAACAACAGTCAACAGTCAACAGTCAACAGTCAACAGTCAACTGCCAACAGTCAACAG
>NZ_JAUBOJ010000695.1:0-1559 GCF_036700185.1 Microcoleus sp. BM001215392
CGGGCTTGTCGATAGAGTCGCTTTGTCAATTTTCAGAACACATTGTATCTACCACACGAGGATAAAAATCATGGCTACTACCCCTAATTTTGAATTCCAAGAAGTTTACGCTAAACTCATTGAAGATGCTGGTAAAACTAGAATTGTCGTGATGAACGGCATCTTAACTCCAAAAAATGTTTTCGATCAAGGAAAGGGTTTTGATGAAGTATTAGGGTTAACTAATTTACCTAATTCTATTAATTTCAAGCCTCAATATAATCCTACGTCAGAACCGGATGGCCCAGGAGAGATCAGATGGTGGCCATTTGATTTTGCACCTGGACTTGAAGATACTTTTGATGGCTTGGCTGACTATTTTGTAGATAAGTTATTAAAACCCTCTGTTGATTATTGGAATCAAAATGTTCCTTTTTTTAGCGGTGAATGGCTTAACAACAGAGATAAAAAAGATATCGTTCAATCGATAATAAATAATCCTGGCAATCTTCGCTATTCCAGTGATTCAGAGATTGAATCAGTAATTAAATTTTTGGAAACATATCAAGGGTTTAACAGTATCGATCAGAGATTAAATAATGATTTTTCCAGTGATTATGATGAAAATAGCCCGCCAAACGATTTAGTAGAGGCATTAACGCAATTTTGGACGGAGGAAATGTCAAAAGCTAGTGAAAGCGTTAACAGCCAGTGGGTTACGCAAGATTTATCTAATTTTTTGTCAAATCGTGCAAATTCATTGATTCTAATTCCTCACTCTCAAGGTAATTTCTTTGTTGAAGATGCCTTGAGAATGAATCCATTAGTCAACGCAGGTCTAAACAACCTAAAAGTCTTTGCTTTGGGTTCGCCGACTAACTATACATCGCAAGGAGTGACGACTCCATATGTTACATCATACAACAATCCTGGAGATCCAATTACTAAACTTCAGTTTCAAGGAGGAGCATCTAATCAAGATAAAATGAGAACTTTCTGGAAAACTCTAAAAGAAGTTATGACGTTACCTGGGAAGTTAGCTCTTCGGGATAATCACGATCTAGGAAAATATTTGAACCGAGATGATTTTCAAACGGATCTCATACAAACTTTTGGGAAACTAAATCAGAGTGGCTATTACTTTCCTGATGGTAAAATAATCTTAAGTTCTCCTCTATCCGCAGCAGGAAAAGAACATGATGACTGGATTGAAGGTAGTACGGGTGAAGATCAGGTTGTAGGCGGGGCGCGAAATGACGTTTTGCAGGGCAAAGAAGGAAATGATAATTTAAGAGGTGACAGCGGATTTGATGTTTTGGATGGTGGAGAAGGAATAACTGATACTGCTGATTATTCTTCCAGCCCAATTGGAATTAAAGTTCGCGCAGACAAAGTTGGTAATTCTGATGTTTACAAAGTTGAAGATGGCTTTGTTGTCAAAGGCGAGAAAACTGTAGATACTCTTGGCAGTATCGAAATTATCAGCGGTTCCTCCTCTCCTGACACAATGACTGGCGGTGACTATACCGATATCTTCTACGGCCAAGGCGGAAACGACCTTTTTTGGGGACAAAAAGGAG
>NZ_JAUBOJ010000696.1:0-1548 GCF_036700185.1 Microcoleus sp. BM001215392
CAAGGGGGGGCTGGGGGGGGTTCTTAACATAACATTTTGCGGTTTAACATCCAGATGAGTAAATCCCTGCTGGTGAACAAAACTCAGGGCGCTTCCGACTTGTTGAATCATTGGCAAAGCTTTCGCTTCGGACAAAATGCCGTTATCTTCGAGATATTCTGCTAAATTAGTGCCGTCGATTAATTCCATTACCATGCACCACAATTCGATATTTCCTGCCATTTCGGGAAATACTTCGTAAACTTGGACGACATGGGGATGGCTGCATCGGGCTAAAGATAATGCTTCGTTGACAAATTTGGTTTGTAATTCGCGAAAGTTTGGCTTACCTTGAACGTTGGCATTTAGGGTTTTGATGGCGACTACTTTGCCTTCTTTGGGGTTTTGGGCGCGGTAGGTGACGCCGAATGCGCCGCCACCGAGGATGGCTTCGATGATGTATTTGCCGTTGTGGATTTGTTGTTCGGGCTGCCAGTGCCTCATGGCGGGTTTGTGGGGGTGGAGAGGATGGTTTTAATTGTAGCTGAGGTGGGGGAATTTTGGGTGAGGCTGAGAAACCGGGTTTTTTCGGAGGTTGTCGGCGGTGGCGAAAATTCTCATAAAAACCTGGTTTCTTGAGGCCTTGGGTGAGGCGAGAAACCGGGTTTTTTCGAGATTTTGGGCTGCAATCAAGTATTGTCGCAAAAACCCGGTTTCTTGGAGTCTTCGCGTGAGGCCAGAAACCGGGTTTTTTCCGAGATTTAGGGTTTTAGTGGGGTATTGTCGCAAAAACCCGGTTTCTTGGGGCTTTGCGCGAGGTTCAGAAACCGGGTTTTTTCCGAGATTTAGGTGACAGTTTTAATTTGGGCAAAAACCCGGTTTCAATCTTAAGTGTAAGCCTCCATTGGCAAACAAGAACAGACAAAATTTCGATCGCCAAACGCATTATCTATCCTTCCCACCGCAGGCCAAAACTTATGTTCGCGAGTCCAAGGAGTCGGATAAGCCGCTTGGGCGCGAGTATAAGGACGATTCCACTCATCAACCATCAGAGATTCTGCGGTATGTGGGGCATTTTTCAAGACGTTATTTTGCGCGTCAACATTGCCGTTTTCAATCTCCGCAATTTCCCCACGAATCGCAATCATCGCATCGCAGAAACGGTCTAATTCCTGCTTCGATTCGCTTTCCGTCGGTTCCACCATCACGGTACCTGCAACTGGCCAAGAAACTGTCGGCGCGTGATAGCCGTAATCCATCAGGCGTTTGGCGATATCTTCGACTTCAATACCTGCGGTTTTCTTGAGAAGTCGCAAATCCAGAATGCACTCGTGCGCTACCAAACCCGATTTCCCTTTGTACAAAACCGGATAATAGGATTCTAACCGAGCTGCCATGTAATTAGCATTAAGAATTGCAACTTTGGTCGCTTCAGTTAAACTCACTCCTCCCATCATCCGAATGTACATCCAAGAAATAGTCAAAATGCTAGCACTTCCCCAAGGCGCGGCCGAAACAGCACCAACTGATTCTATCTTACTCCCCCCCTTAGCAAGGGGGGGTTGGGGG
>NZ_JAUBOJ010000697.1:0-1539 GCF_036700185.1 Microcoleus sp. BM001215392
GTTGGCTGAAGTGGATGACGCATCCGAGTTTAGAGCGCCGTCCCGCCTCAGTCCAAATCGCCAAAGAAGTTCTGGAAAAACCACAGGAAATAGATAAATATTCCCGAGCAGTGAAACAGGGAATAAGGGTGAGTGCCTCTAGCTTTACCGGGAAGGCGATCGGGGAAAGTACATGGACAGGATCTCGATCTGTAGCAGCTTGTGCAGCAATTTACAGCACCTTTATTTTCCCGATTTTGGGGACAATTGTCGGAGGAATCCTGGGCTTTTTTCTCGGCAGTATGCTGGGGTTTGTCAACGGAATAGTCGTCGTATTTGTGACGGACTTGTGGTTCGATCCCCTAACTAATCCCCAACTTCACCGACGGGTTTTAACTGCAATTAGTATCGTAATCTGCGCCTTGACAAGCATTATCTTCTTTCTGCCGCTCGCGGTTATGATTGTGAATCTCGACCCTAATGACGATGGCATTATTTCTCTGAGGACCTCCGTTGATTATATTCTCTTCGTGCTTGCACCATCGCTAATTGCAGGACTGTCAATGGGGGCAACTAGCAAGTCTATTGCGCGGTGGTATCAAAAAGAAAGTGGACTGTAATCTAACATTTAGAGAAGACTTACGTACTCCCACGAAAGAAACAGGGTTTTTGGCGAATCTGGGAGTTGCAATGCGTCTTTTCATAAAAAACCCTGTTTCTGGGCCCCGATCTAATATCATGTCCGGTCGATTACTATAACAAAAACAGTTCGTAGTGTGGACTAAAGTCCGCTCTTTGTTGCGGACTTGCATTCCACACTACAAACCTTTATGCGGACTTGCATTCCACACTACAAACCTTTCTGATTGCGGTCGTTCGACCGGACATGATATAACCTCAATTTAAAATTAAGGTGAAAAAATATGACTGCGAAAATATTAGCAGAACGCTACGAAGTGCAGCGACAACTAGGAAAACAAACCGGCCGCCAAACGCTGCTGGCTCGCGATTTGCAAACTCAAAAATTAGTGGTTATCAAACAGCTATTTCTCGGCAGTGATTTTGAATGGCAAGACCTCAAACTTTTTGAACGGGAAGCAGAAACTTTAAAAGCACTCGATCATCCAGCAATTCCTCGCTACCTCGACTACTTGGAAATTGAAGAACCAAATAGTAAAAGCTTTGCCCTGGTACAGACTTATGTAGAAGGAAAAACTTTGGAAGAGCAGTTGCGTTCTGGGCGTACTTTTAACGAAAGCGAAGTGAAAGAATTAGCTCAATCCCTGTTACAAATTTTGAGTTATTTGCACGACCAAAATCCACCTGTTATTCACCGCGATATTAAACCCAGCAATATATTACTGCACAACAGATCCGGCAACAGTGTCGGACAAGTTTATTTGGTTGATTTCGGTTCGGTGCAGAACCAAGCTGCCAAATTTGGCGGCACTATTACAGTAGTTGGAACTTACGGATATATGGCACCGGAACAATTCGGCGGGCGATCGGTTCCGGCTTCTGACCTCTACGGTTTAGGTGCAACTTTAATTTATTTGGTAA
>NZ_JAUBOJ010000698.1:0-1522 GCF_036700185.1 Microcoleus sp. BM001215392
CCCCCTTAGCATGGGGGGGCTAGGGGGGGTGCGGATTGGTTCGTGGTAGATGCGACTGAAACAGGCGAATTAATCGGACTTGCCGATGTTCCCTACCGCCTGGGAATTGACCCGCGTTCTCCTCTGGAACCTTCCTCCGCCAGCCCCAGCGGCGACGCTTACTGCACTCAAGGTTTTACCTACACTTTTGCCATGGAGGCAACCAAGGAACCGCAACAGCATCAACAGCCGTCTTTCTATCAACAATACGCTCCTTACTACAGTTATGAATTAGCGAGATTAGCTAGTTTTCCGCTCGTTTTTAGCTACCGCCAAATTAGGAGCATGAGACCGGATGAGCCGCGCCCTGCCGACCCGAAGCAATTCCCGATTTATCCTGGGGATATTTCCATGCAAAACTGGACGTGGGGGAATGACTACCGTCCGGGTTCTGCTCAGGATAATTTAATTTATTCTCGATCGCAATTGGCAGCAAACGGTCAACTGCAACCGGGCGGCTGGATGGGCGGTTTGCGCGCGGAAACTTTGCGCCGGGGCGAAGAAAATGCTAAAGGATATTTCTACTGGCTGGTAGCAGGAACTACTGACTCGCAATTAGGTAATGGAGTCAAAAAGCCTTATCCTAACAATCGCTTTTTGAGCGGCTTGGATTCGCCGATGGGGACGGTGCACGGACTTTCTAAGTATCCTTATATGCGCGAGGGGCGGCGGATTATTGGGCGGCCGAGTTTGACTCAGCCTCAAGGTTTTACGGTGTGGGAAGTTGATATGTCTCGCAATGATTTTAAGACGGATTTTTACCGCCAGAATTTGTCGGAACAAGAGTATCGCAATTTGTGGCTGGCTTTGGGAGGCTTGAATGCGCCGGCTTTGGCTGTGGGAAGTCAGTCTGTTGAGGATACTAAATCCCGATCGCGCGCCACGATTTATCCTGATAGTGTGGGTATCGGTCATTATGCGATCGACTTTCACCCCTGCATGACCAACAGCCCGCCAGAAGCACCGGGAAACACCGAACGCGAAGGAACTCGCAAAGGTCAAGGATCAGCTTATCCGTTCCAAATTCCGCTGCGGGCAATGATTCCTCAGAAAATTGACAATATGTTAGTGGCGGGTAAAAGTATTGCTGTCAGCCACACGGCCGCGGCTGCTTATCGAGTGCATTCCTTTGAATGGTCTGCTGGGGCTGCTGCGGGAGTTACCGCCGCTTTTTCCCTAGAAAACGGGATTTTACCCTATGAATTGGTGGACGAATTGCCGTCCCGCGAGCCAAATTTGGAGGCTTTACAGTTGCGGTTGCAGCAAAATAAGAATCCTATCGCCTTTCCGGGTACTTCTATTTTTAATAGTTCGTGGCAAAACTGGAAATAAATAAGAAGTCAGTTGTCAGTTGTCAGAAGAGAAATGGAAGTCGTCCGATGGAAGTCGTCCGATGGAAGTCCGAAGAAGGAAAAAAGAGGATTGTTCCCATTCTCCCCCTCTCCCTCTGCCATTCTCCCCCTCTCCCCCTCTCCCCCTCTCC
>NZ_JAUBOJ010000699.1:0-1518 GCF_036700185.1 Microcoleus sp. BM001215392
GCCAGGGGTTAAAAACCCCTGTCGAGAAAGCGCAAGTCCTCTAAAAGAGGACTGAATAACTCATTAGTCCTCTTTTAGAGGACTTCTGCTTTGAGGCAGGGGTTTAAACCCCTGCCGGACTCTCGGAATATCGGGCTGGCCGGACTCTCGGAATATCGGACTGGCCGGACTCTGGGAATATCGGACTGGCCGGACTCTGGGAATATCGGAATATCGAACTCTCGAACTCTCGGACTCTCGGACTCTCGGAATATCGGTGTTACCTTTATTAAAGTGAATCCCGATATTTCTTAGGAGTCACACCGACGATTTTGCAGAAAGTCTTGCTAAAATGACTTTGGTCGTGAAACCCGACTTGCTGCGAGATATAGGTTATTGATAAATCTCGCCTTTTCAACAACTCTTTGGCTTTTTCGATCCGGCGCTTGGTCATGTACTGATGGGGCGTGACTCCAGTTGATTGTTTGAACAAACGACTGAAATAATAAGGACTAATATGCACTAAATTAGCCAGTTCAGCTATGTGCAAATCTCGGTTTAGGTAGTCATTTATGTAGTTAATCACAATCTGCAATTTTACAGGTTCGAGACCATTATCAAAATCTCGCAGATTCGGTTTTTGTGCACAATAGCGGTGCAGTAGGTGCATTGAAAGCGCGTTTTTGAGCGCATCGACATAAAGAGTACCGTTTAATCCGCCTGATTCGAGTTCGGTTTTGAGTGCCCAGGCGATTCCGAAAATTAATGGATCGGTGATTGGCCATTGCGGTATAATTTCTATGAGGTTTGAATTTGTCGATTCGCCCACTGTATTGTCGAAGTCGGTAGGGTCAAGGGCGATCGCCATAAATTCAGATTCTTCGACTGCGTATGACTGAAAATCAGTACCAGCAGCAGCGATGAACATCTCTCCACTTTGGCACGGTTGGCTACCGTAGCGTTTCCCGTTCAGTGCTACTCCCCCGATAGCTGAAGAGAATATTATGCCAATGCTGTGTTGGTGAAGATAGTGTTCGGGAGATTGGTTTGGCGGCTGACGGTGATATTCAACGTGAATTCCCTGCCAATTTGCGCCGTGACTCGACAGGATTGGGGGACGCGGCAGAATCGATTTCATCGCGTCTGGCTGGGCAAAATCAAGAATTAACTGTTTCTCTGAGGACATAGCTTGCACCTGCGGCAGTTGCTATTATTCTATAGGTCTGAAGTTCCCGCAATTATGCCAAAAATACCCAGGGCTTAGGCGACATATTCTCGGTCTGTTTGTCTAGGCTTCGCAATGAAAATTAATGGCAGTTGATGTTAGGGCGGTGTAGGGGCGAGTCGGTAATCGGCACTTTCATACCATCTGAGTGCGCCGATAATTAATATCGTTTCCGGTGACATCGGAATGATACCGAGGAAACGGCACTGTCCCTACCCGATTATTTGTAGGGACACTCAAGCGTGTCCATTAGTGTCAACTTTCCACGTCAAACCCGCAGTCCGACAGGGGTTAAAACCCCTGTCTCATAGCGA
>NZ_JAUBOJ010000700.1:0-1507 GCF_036700185.1 Microcoleus sp. BM001215392
GTAAGGATTCAGGTCTGAGAAATAGGAACGAGCTCAGGCATAGCCAAGTCACAAGAATGAGCAGAAATAGCCTCACGGAAAAAAGCCATTACTGAACGAGCTTGAAAACGACAAGTTTGAATCACACTTAATAGATCGGCCGTTTCCTCAAATCCCTTCATCGAACGAGAGCCGCCAGAAACTTTCCGTTTAGTGACAGCTAGCCGTAAAGAACGCTCTGCTAAATTATTATCAGGAGGAATCGAGGGGTCAGATAGAAAATACCACCATTGTTCTGCCTTATCCCGTAAGGATTTGAGCAACAAACCTGCCGCATAACCCACAAGGTTCAACCAAGTGTCGAGGGCTTTATTCAATCGTATTTTGAAATCCTGGGCCCACGAGTCGTAGGTGAGTCGATCCTTCGTCTTGCGCCAAGACTCATGGGCTCTAAAAGCTTCATCAATTAATGACAGAAATATTTGAGCGACTTCGACATTATTATTGTTGCCCCTAAGTCCCAGCACTTTCTTGAAATGCCTTCGTAAATGGGCTAGACATTTCTGTTGCGCCGCGACTTTCACGCCATTATAAACACTGAAATCATCTGAGCTTAAGACCCCAGCAAATTCTTTGCCCAGCATGGTTTCTAGCTCCACGCGCCCCCTGGTATCTGCGGCATGAAATAAACAGAATCCTTCTCCACTCGCTGTCCATAGCCATTCTTTAACCCCCATCACACACCAGGGGGTTTCGTCTACATGAACGTTTGATTGTAGAGGTGCCCATTCCCACAGTGCTTTAATCGCTGGCTTGACTGCTGCGGCTACTCGTTGATTGGTTTTTTGGATTGTTCCTACGGACACTTCTATCTTGCCGAGTTCCCACAATAACTCAGTCTGCTTGGCGTAGGAAAGATGTCCATAATTGCCCAACCAGACTAATAGTGCTTGGAGATTCACGCTCAAGTCTTGGCCTGGAACTATTCCGCTTGGTAGTTCTCCTCTGACTACTGCACCACATTCGAGGCATTTACACGATTGTGTCTGATATTCTACGACTTCGATTGGTTTTGCTACTAGAGTTGCTACTTGCTGAGAGTGGGTGTTAATTACTTGACTTAATTCTTGAGAGCCACAATTGAGACAGATGCTGGGTGAGCTAATTTCGGTTCTGTCTACTCGTCCAAATCCTTTGCGGGTTTTCCCTTGATGGCCTGGTTGTCCACCTGGTTTCTTTTTTTGGTCTGATTCTGGTTGGGCTGTTGGTTTCTCTGGTTTTTGGATGAGATCCGTTGATGGGGGCTTTGATGAAGTTTTACTGGTTGTTCGACCTTTTCCCGTAGCAATAGCTAATTTTTCTTGCAATTCTTCAATAATTTTTTGCAGCCCCAGTACCATTTCTACCAGTTCAGCTTGGCTCAACTGCTCGATTTCGGTTTTTTTCTGCTCTCTGGTGGCTGCGGACTTTTTCATTCGTTTATTTTACCAGATGCCGTCACTGAATTTTTTTTGACCTGAATCCTTAC
>NZ_JAUBOJ010000702.1:0-1481 GCF_036700185.1 Microcoleus sp. BM001215392
CAATGGCACTGAAAAAGGCTTAATTACGCTCGCAGTTTAGCTTTCAAGACAGAGCGAGGTTCTTGCATTCGAGGATACGGTTTCGGTCTGCGTTTCAAAACTCTAGGTTCAGAACGCTCAGGTCGAATCGTAAGTAAATTAGTTGCCACCTGTTCTAAAAGTAATTGACGCCATTGTCGCTGTTGGCGTTTTCCTGTAGTTGCCAACAGCGTCAATAACAGATTAAACTGCTGCCTAGTCGATTGGAATGAGAGTTGAAAAACTGTGTTTTCTGACGAAGATACAGCTTGCCACATAATGGTACGTAGTAAATTGTATGCTAATAAGTGTGTCCAGATTTCTTTCCTCACCATCACCGGAGTTTTAGATGTTAACATCTCCATTTTTAACGTGGTTTTGAGATAGCGTAAATTGACTTCGGCAGCCGACCAACGTAATCCATATAAAGCCGTCAATTTTTCCACAGTATACCGCTTGGCATCCACCAATGTTGTCACTACAATTATCCGCTCATCTCTCAAACCACGGCGCTTAATTCGTAAGCATACTTCTCGGACGATGAAACTTGACGGCAATGCCTCGAATTCCTCAATAGTCATGTGGTTGGGACGCTGTTGGGGCTTATTCCAGACGACTTTGTGGTCGCCTATTCCCAACTTTTTACCCCGTCTAAAGTCTGTTTTACGGAGATGATTTTTACGGAAAACAGCGTCGGCTCCTTGCTGTTTTACTAAAACTAAATCGACATAATTACCATAAGCTTGATCGGCTAATACCACATCGTTGGGGAGTAAATTTGCATAAATCAAACGGCTCATCACAATCTCACTGGTTGCCAATGAAGCAATACCAGCCGATACCACTGCACCTGTGAGCAATGAAAAGAGCACTACCATTTTAGCGATGGGAAATCCACACCCTGGTTTTTGATTGCTGTGTTGCGGATACTCGGCTTGATTGGCGGCAGTATCACTCATTAACACCGTTGTTCCATCTAGTACCCGTACCCGCAATCCACACCATTGTTTTTCTGTTGGAACTTGCTGTTCTAGAGCTTCTGCGACTATGGGTACTAACTGTGGGACGAGTCTTTCGGGTAGTCGTTGACGAGCTTTACTGTAAGCCCCTGTGTCTGAAGAAGGAGGCTTGACCCCGGCTACACTCAGCCAGGTACTCATCCGCTTCACTGCTTGACTGAGACTTTTGTCTGGAGAGAGTACCTGCGATACCATCGCCCATAAGGTCACTATCGGTGTGTAGACACTGCTGTAATACCTCACGTTCTCGTTGGCCAACAGCTCAAGGACTTGAGAGTCTGGTAGCAGTTCTCTCCAGGGTAAGGCGACACTCTGTAAAAATTGTTGCTTGAGAATGGACGCACGATTTGGCATACTAGAGGGAGATATTTTGGTTTGTAAGGCAATTATCTATGTAGATATTGCCTTACAGATTTTTTTTTGCTCACTTTTTCAGTGCCATTG
>NZ_JAUBOJ010000703.1:0-1478 GCF_036700185.1 Microcoleus sp. BM001215392
AAAAAACGTTCTTCTTCAGAGGGGAGTAACACCAGAAGTAGAAGAGTTCTCCTCTTCTCACTCACCATCCCCGCTCGGTCTCGTTATACTGTTTGACTAATTCCTATTAATAGTGCAGCCTCAAACCAATCTGAATCATTGACACTCCCCGCACTTTTAGGGCGGGGATTCTAACTTCATAGGGAGCGCGACCGCTTTACCCTCAGAAAGCATCTTGACCGTATGCCCTACGGCTGCAAGTCCTCTAATTAGAACTACTTGTGCGGCTGCTACATCTCTGTCTGTTGTGTAACCGCAGTGATGGCATAAGTGAACTCGTTCTGACAGCTCTTTCTTACCTGTTTCTGTGAGGCAATTAGGGCAAATCTGACTGGTTTTTTTGCTGTCTACTTTTAGGAAGAACACACCGCGCTTGTGACAGCATTGCTCTAATATTTGAAAGAATTGACCCCAGCCAGCATCTAAACAGTGCTTGCCTAAAATGCCACGTGCTAATCCTTTAAGGTTCAAATCTTCTACAAATATCATGCCTGCTCTGTTGCAGAGTTCATGAGCTACCAACCAGTGATAATTCTTTCTACTATTCGCAATTTGCTCATGCAGTTGACTTACTTTTGCTTGTACTTTTTTCCGGCTACTTGACCCCTTGACTTTTCGATTAACTTTTTTTTGCAGCAATTTAAGCTTGCGTTCAAGTTTCTTGAAAGGACGCAGATTTGGAATTAATTTACCATCAGAAACAGCAGCAAAATTCAAGATGCCAACATCGATCCCAATACCCTCACCATGAGGCATTATATCTGGTACATTGACGTTCCACTGTAGAGTAAGCATCACAAACCAACCACTAGAACGTTTAACAATCCGAGCTTGCTTAACTGCTGCGTCACTTGGAATGTCACGGGATTGACGGAATTTAACCCATCCAATTTTAGGTAAATTTACCATCCCTGCTTTTACTACCTGAGTGTTCAATTGTGGAAACACAAAAGAGCGCATGGTTCCAGCCTTCTTAAACCGAGGAAAACCATGATTTTGTTCCCACATACTGACAAAAGCTTGCTCAAGACGTTTAAGTGTCTGTTGCAGAACGTGAACCTGTACAGATTTTAACGCCGGAATGTTTTGTCTCGCTACTGTGAGACTTTTGCATTGACTTGCGTAGGTTGGGCGCTTGGTTTCGATAGGTATAATGTATTCGGAACGAAGAGAGCAAGCGCTAATTTGACAACTACGAGACTTAAACCAATCCTTGCGCTCTGCCAAAGCGTAGTTGTATACATGACGACATTGTTCAAGCCAATCTTCAAAGATCGTTACTTGTGCTGCTGTCGGTTTAAGTTTGAATTCGTAGGTTAAATTAAACACTTGCTTTACCTCCTATTTCTATTATACATTCCGTTTTTCTTGTGCAATGAGGCTCAGCTCGACAATCACAGACAAGTCTACTCCGGCTCGTGCAGCAGCATCGGCCGCCG
>NZ_JAUBOJ010000704.1:0-1476 GCF_036700185.1 Microcoleus sp. BM001215392
AACTAATAACTTATATGCGGTCATGCTTCTTCAGGCTTCAAAAACCAGATGCACCGTGTAGCAATTCTATAAAACCTGTTTTTCTATAGAATTAGTGCAGAATATATGTGTAACTCTACTTTTCAAAATTGAGATTACTATTTGAGTCGGTTTTAACCGACTTATGCTATTAGACAGGGACTTGAGTCTAAGAGCGGCCCGTGGCAGAATGAAACAGCTCTGCTGGGGGCTAGGGGATACCGAGTTATGTTCCTATAAAATATCAGTATTACCAACAACTACCATCAATAAAAATGCAAACCAATCAAAAAATCATACTACCAAAAATGGGCTGCGGTACTTGGGCTTGGGGTAACAGATTACTCTGGGGTTACGATGAAAGTATGGATGACGAATTGCAAGCCGCCTTCAATCTTTGCGTTAACAATGGTGTCACCTTGTTCGATACAGGTGATTCCTACGGAACCGGGAAATTAAACGGACGCAGCGAGCAACTTTTAGGGCAGTTTTCCCAACAATATCAAGGTGCAAATCAAGCCAATATTTGTATAGCGACAAAACTAGCGGCTTATCCTTGGAGACTGACGCGACAATCCATGATATCTGCTGGAAAAGCTTCGGCTTCCCGCCTCGGAAAGAATGTGGATTTGGTGCAAATGCACTGGTCTACAGCCAATTATGCACCTTGGCAAGAGGGAGCTCTTTTGGACGGTTTGGCTGACCTTTACGAGCAAGGATTCGTCAAGGGAGTGGGTTTATCTAATTACGGGCCGAAACGCTTGAAATGGGTGCATCAAAGATTTAGTTCGCGCCAAGTGCCTATTGTGACTTTACAAGTGCAATATTCGCTACTTTCTACCTATCCAGTAACAGAACTCGGATTGAAAGATGTTTGCGATGAATTGGGGATAAAATTGATTGCTTACAGTCCTTTAGCGTTGGGGTTGCTGACTGGTAAATATTCGGAAAATGGCGCTCTTCCTAAAGGTATCCGAGGTTTGGCGTGCAAGCAATTATTGCCGGGAATGCAATTACTTTTGGGCTGTTTGCGAGAAATAGCGGCATTCAGAAACAAGACTGTTTCGCAGGTAGCAATCAATTGGTGCATCTGCAAAGAAACTATTCCGATTCCGGGGGCTAAATCGGCGGCGCAGGCGATGGATAATATTGGTGCTTTGGGCTGGGAGTTGGGTTCGGGGGAGATTGCAGAATTGGATAAGGCGGCGGCGAGTGTGGATAAGAAAATGGTGCAGAATATCTTTCAAACGAGATAACCAGGTTCGTTAGAGTCGGCGGTTGAAACCGCTCCTACACAAACAATGTCCGCCTCCGCGGACTGAATAACGTAATTTTAACCCCCCATTCTTCAACCTGCGGAGGCACGTGAGTGTTTGTATAGACGCGGTTTCAACCGCCCAACCGCCGGGTGCATCTGGTTTTTGAAGCCTGAAGAAGCATGACCGCAGATAAGTTATT
>NZ_JAUBOJ010000705.1:0-1474 GCF_036700185.1 Microcoleus sp. BM001215392
TAAGATTTTATGTCCAAATGCTACGCCCTTCTATGATTTTTGCACTCTTGTCTATGGTACAACCTCCGGGCAGCCGGAGCGATCGCCCAAACTTCTCTCAACTTTTCTCCTGCTTTTCATCCGCAGACGGGGGCTGTTGTTTCATTTCCTTTTGATATTCTCTAGCAGCTTGTTCCAAAACGAAGGCTGCTAAGCTGCTGATTGAACGGCGTTCCCGATCGGCCCACTCTTCCAAAATGTCATAGATTCCATCGGCTAAATAGGTCGCTAAGCGTTTGGTCATAATATATTCACTATTTTTTAGTTTAAGCCGATCGTCATTGTGCTGTATCTAGACCATATTGTCGAATATAGCTCATTTAAGGCATTGATATATGCTATATTCATGCTATAATCTGAATAAGTCAAAAGCCAGCGCGATCCCTAGGAAAGTTCTTCGCTGGCTGATGGCCCCCAAATAAGCAAGGAGACAATAGATCTCTTGCACAAGTCGAAATGTATATGTAGGGGCGTAGCATTTGGGCGAAAATTTATCGGTTAAACCTAAGATTTTATGTCCAAATGCTACGCCCTTCTATGATTTTTGCACTCTTGTCTAATCTCTATGGTAAGGCCTGGAAGCGACGAGAGCGAATATACTCGCGGCTATCAACAAGCTTTAGATGACTTTAGCGTTACGCAACTGCTGTCGCGCATCCGCTGCTACTCGGATGACGATTTTGATGCCGATCGCGCGCAGTTGACTCAGCAGGAGTTGGAAAGCTTGGTGGGGATGGTAATTGAGCGCGTGGCGGCGAATATCAAGGGTAGTGCGTAGGCGCAAGCTAAGGAAGTAGCCATCGCCCGTTATCTCAACTCTCTGAGAAATGCCAATTCTCCGATTGTGGGTGGCGATCGCAATTCTTGGGCGATCGTGCGGATTTTGCCGAATGCTCAGCATTACACGGTTGCTCGTTTTTTTAACCGCCAAGATGCGGACGATCGTTTGAGGGCTTTGTGTCGGTTTGTTCCTGATGGAGTGTTTGAGGTTGTGTGGGTGTCGGCTGTTTAAAAATACAAAGACGGGCTAACCGAATTAAGTCCGTCGGGGGTTTAAACCTCTGGCGGACTATTGCAACAGGTGCAAGATATCATATCAATTCCGGTTGTATTGTCAGGTGATTTAACCGCTCTTGACGCTCTTGAGACAGAGAGAGACAAGAGAGATGAATGATTCTGATGCTTGACGGAATTGATATTAGTTGCAATGAACTTTTGCTAAATGTGCGATCGCTTAAATATCGCTTATACTAGAATTAAAGCTTCTCCAAAAAAATGTTGGTCTGAATATTACTTGCCGATCGCACAAGCAATGGTGGAAGGGATATTGATGGTTGCATTTTATCAAGATATCAATCAAGCCATGAGTAAAGGGGAAGCGGGTGCATCTCATTTTGGCAAGGGCGAAGCATTTCGGCACATAATTTATGAGTGA
>NZ_JAUBOJ010000706.1:0-1454 GCF_036700185.1 Microcoleus sp. BM001215392
GTCAACAGTCAACAGTCAACAGTCAACAGTCAACAGTCAACAGTCAACAGTCAACCGTCAACCGTCAACCGTTAACTAACTTAAACTTTCGCTTCCAAAGACTTAAGAAATTCAGTATTTACCCCCGACTCCCGCGTCATGGCAATTTTTCCAGTCCGAGCAATTTCCTTAATTCCAAATCTATTTAGAACCTGGACGATCGCCACCATCTTACCCGGATCTCCGACAACTTCCAAAGTCAGCGTATCATCACCAATATCCACCACTCGCGCTCTAAAAATCTGAGCTAACTCAATTATCTCCGATCGCGTCCCGCTAGTAGCATTAACTTTCAGCAACATCAACTCCCGTTCCACACAGGGAATTTCCGTTATATCCTGAACTTTCAGCACGTTGATCAACTTGTACAGTTGCTTGGTCAACTGTTCGATAATCTGGTCATCTCCCGGTACAACCATCGTAATCCGAGACACACCCACTTGCTCCGCCGGGCCCACGGCCAGACTTTCAATATTAAAACCCCGACGCGCAAACAAACCAGCAATTCGAGTGAGGACACCCGCTTCATCTTCAACTAAAACCGAAAGAGTGTGTTTCATTTCTCCAAAAAAGATTGCATTTCGTGCAATTGTACTGTCGCCAATTCTTCTTTTAGGAGAACCGCACGCTCATTAAACTTACATTAAACAATATTAGTTGTAGTTAGTAGGGTGCGCAATGCGCACGGCCGTGCGCATTGCGCACCCTACTAACTACAACTAATATTGTTTAATGTAAGTTTAATGAGCGTGCGGTTCTCCTAAAAGAAGAATTGGCGACAGTACAATTGCACGAAATGCAATCTTTTTTGGAGAAATGAAACACACTCTTTCGGTTTTAGTTGAAGATGAAGCGGGTGTCCTCACTCGAATTGCTGGTTTGTTTGCGCGTCGGGGTTTTAATATTGAAAGTCTGGCCGTGGGCCCGGCGGAGCAAGTGGGTGTGTCTCGGATTACGATGGTTGTACCGGGAGATGACCAGATTATCGAACAGTTGACCAAGCAACTGTACAAGTTGATCAACGTGCTGAAAGTTCAGGATATAACGGAAATTCCCTGTGTGGAACGGGAGTTGATGTTGCTGAAAGTTAATGCTACTAGCGGGACGCGATCGGAGATAATTGAGTTAGCTCAGATTTTTAGAGCGCGAGTGGTGGATATTGGTGATGATACGCTGACTTTGGAAGTTGTCGGAGATCCGGGTAAGATGGTGGCGATCGTCCAGGTTCTAAATAGATTTGGAATTAAGGAAATTGCTCGGACTGGAAAAATTGCCATGACGCGGGAGTCGGGGGTAAATACTGAATTTCTTAAGTCTTTGGAAGCGAAAGTTTAAGTTAGTTAACGGTTGACGGTTGACGGTTGACTGTTGACTGTTGACTGTTGACTGTTGACTGTTGACTGTTGACTGTTGAC
>NZ_JAUBOJ010000707.1:0-1440 GCF_036700185.1 Microcoleus sp. BM001215392
TGCAAGCCAGCTTAGTTGTTTTGAGCGCCTGCAACACTGGATTCGGCAGAATTACCGGGGATGGAGTGATTGGCTTATCGCGCGCTTTGATTTCCGCAGGAGTGCCGAGTGTAATTGTTTCTTTATGGGCGGTTCCCGATGCGCCGACATCCGAATTGATGCAATCTTTTTACCAAAATTTGCAAAGTAACCCCGACAAAGCACAGGCATTGCGGCAGGCAATGTTAACCACGATGAAAACTCATCCCCAGCCGCGAAATTGGGCGGCATTTACTCTGATTGGGGAGGCCGAGTAAGTTTTTGTGAATAGCTAATCGAATCAATTTTTTATCCTAAATTTTATCAATTCCGGTTGTACCGGAATGATAGAGGAGACGGCGCCGTGCCCATAGGTGCCAACTTAAGGTTCATTCCACAGTCCGGCAAGGGTTGAAACCCCTGCCTCAAAGCGCAAGTCCTCTCAAAGAGGACTGATGATTTCTTGAGTCTTCTTTGAGAGGACTTTAGCTATAAGAGGGGGGTTTCAACCCCTGGCGGACTCGTGGGATGACTAACAGACTTGGCGGGCTGACAGCTTAAGTTATCTACACATTCACCTACCTTGCACCTTCCCGCAATCAATCTTGCACCTCATACCTCATCAACTCTGCGGGTAGAACGAATGAATTTCCCATCTGGGTTGCTTAAGATTTAAGTAATCCTAAATCATTAGTCAACTGTCAACTGTCAACTGTCAACTGTCAACTGTCAACTGTCAACCGTCAACTTACCGCGTAACTTTATGAATGCAGAATTAGCTACAAACATTCTAGATAACCTGGTACAGGAAAAGAGAGGCCAACCATTGAACGGCTTACAGCGAGCAATTATTCAAGGAGTGTTAGATGGTTTGACATACCAAGAAATCAAGCATAATTATGCGATCGCCCGGAACTATGAAATATGCTACTTAGCGCGATACGTTGCTTATCATTTGTGGAAATTGCTGACAGAGGTATTGAAAGATGCAGGAATTATCGACTCGGACGAAAGAGTCTGCAAAAAAAATTTATGGGAGTCCGCGATGAAAGTGACACAGCAAAGCGTACAGTCGGAATCTGTACAAAAAAGTCAACTCCCCGTACCGCCAGATCCGATGCTCGACAGAAAACTGGGAATGCGCTACCAAATTACCGAACATTTGGTCAGTACCGAGTTTACCGATACTTATCTTGCGGAAAATGAAGATTTGCCCGATCGCCCTTTATGTGCCAATACGGTTGGCTTAGCACTCTCTGACGAATTTCATCTCACTAATTTATGGGAATACAGACTTGTGAAAGGAAGTCAGATTGTTTTGATCTGAACAGTATTGCTTTACGTGCAGTCAAACGTTTGAAAAGTCAGTCATATCAAATCCTCTCTTCATCGTCCTGTATTAATCTCTCTCTTCTCTTCCTT
>NZ_JAUBOJ010000708.1:0-1438 GCF_036700185.1 Microcoleus sp. BM001215392
CTCGTGCCATTGATGATGTTTGGAGAGTTATTAGTGCCGCTTGGAGTGTTGGTTATGTCAGCAACGAATACGTCTAGGGCGCTATTGGTGTCTCCCGGCACGAGGTTGGTGGCACGAGATGAAAATGCTACTCTCTGCCCGTCGGCGGAGATGGAAACCTCGAAGGAGGAGTCTGTCGCCTGATCGCCTGTTGAGGAAACAGAGACGCGGGTGGTGGTATTGTCGATCGTGTCGCGCACGAAAATGTCATCGTTATTGTTAGTGTCCCCCGACACGAGGTTGCTCGCACCAGAGCGAAACGCCACAAACCGCCCGTTGGAGGAGATAGACACATCGAAGGATGCGCCGTTCGCCTGATTCCCTGCTGAACCCACAGAGGCGCGGGTGGTGGTGTTGGTTGACAAGTCGCGCACGAAGACATCAATGGTATTGTTAGTGTCCCCCGGCACGAGGTTGCTCGCATCAGAATAAAACCCCACAAACCTCCCGTCGGCAGAGATGTAGGGTATGCGGGATGCGTCGTTACCCTGATTGCCTGCTGAACCCACAGAAACGCGGGCGGTGGTGTTGGTTGACAAGTCGCGCACGAAGATATCGTTGCGATTGTTAGTATCCCCGGGGACGAGGTTGTTGGAATCAGAAGTAAATGCCACAAACCGCCCGTCGGCTGAGATAGAGGGAGCACTGGAAGAGCCGCTGTTGCCCTGATTGCCTGCTGAGTTCACAGAGACGCGGGTGGTGGTGTTGCCGATCGTGTCGCGCACGAAGATGTCTCTGGTATTGTTAGTGTCCCCCGGCACGAGATTGGTCGCATTAGATCCAAACGCCACAAACCGACCGTTGGCGGAGATGGACGGGGTGCTAGAGCTGTCGTTCCCTGGATTGCCTGCGGAGTCAACAGAGACGCTGGTGGTGGTGTTGCCGATCGTGTCGCGCACGAAGATGTTGGCACCAGAAGAAAACGCCACAAACCGCCCGTCACCTGAGATCGAGGAGTAGGAGGAGCTGCTGTTGCCCTGATTGCCTGCGGAGTCAACAGAGACGCGGGTGGTGGTGTTGGTTGACAAGTCGCGCACGAAGATGTCCTCGTTATTGTTAGTGTCACCCGGCACGAGGTTGGCGGCACTAGATGCAAACGCGACAAACCGCCCATCCGCAGACATGGAGGGATAGGAGAAGAAAAATGGGCCCCGCTGCGCCTGATTGCCTGCTGAGTCTACAGAAACGCGAGTAATAGTCATAAATCCTCACCCTAAAATTGCAAATTTGGTCAATTGACGAGTGTTTGGTCGCGCCCGCCACTTCTGAGAATACAGATTCGCGATTGGCAACAACCATTTTTTGCTAAGCAGATATCCTAAACAGAAAGGAAATCTCCAGGGCCGAGGAGGTTCGGAGCAACGCCAGTCAAAGCAGCTAAAACTTCACCGCTGCTAGC
>NZ_JAUBOJ010000709.1:0-1437 GCF_036700185.1 Microcoleus sp. BM001215392
GGTTCTTCCTTACTTACTATGCTAAATCAATAGTTAAAGCCGTTAAATCAACTTAATAAATATGTCAAAATGTAAACAAAGTCCTTGTCAGGCTTGACATTTCAGCTAATTTGATTGTTAACTATAAAATAGTTACAAGAGTTTTTGGGAGCGAATTATAGTCATGACCACAAAAAAGGGTACTAAAGTTCTAACAGAGCTACTGAATATACAAGGAATTAAAGTAACTCAAATGACTCAAGTACCGTCCATGGGAATAATCTTACAAGTTGAGTCAATCCATAAAGAAAGTCATTGTCATAGATGCGGGACAAAAAGTAATAGATTACATCAAAACCATCGATACTTAGTAAAAGATTTATCGTGGGGAGAAAAGCTAGTATTTTTAGAAATAAACAGACGACAATTTAAATGTCAAAAATGTGGCAAACCATTTAGCGAGAAATTGGACTTTGTAAATAACCGAAGAACTTATACAAAACGACTAGCAGATACAATTATTAAGTCTGTCTTGTCAAGTGATATCAATAATGTAGCAAAACAAGGAGTAGTAACAACAGAAGAAATAGAAAGAATGTTGTCAGATGCCTCACCAGAATTATCGTCGAAACCATCAGGCTTAAAAAAGCTAGGAATTGATGAAATAGCGTTAACTAAAGGTCAAGGAAATTACTGTGCGGTATTAATAGATTTATCAACATCTAAATTAATTACGATTATCAAGGGAAGAAAACAAGAAGAAATCGAACCAGTCCTTAATTCATGGGGCTTAGAGGTTTTAGAACAAATAGAAGAAGTAAGTATAGATTTATGGAAAGGTTACAAAACCTTAGTAGAAAAACTCATGCCAAATGCTCAAGTAGTAGCGGACAGATTTCATGTAATGGTACAAGTCAATAATGAGTTAGATCGAGAAAGAAAGCGTGAAAGAAGGGAAATAGTAGATTTAAGTAATAAATCTAAATCACCTCAAAAAATAGCAGAATATAAAGAGATATTAGACGGATTGAATGACAGCAAATATGCGTTACTAAAGAATGAAGAGAGTTTAAAAGAAAAGCAAAAAAGCCAATTAATGTCAGTTAAAAAAGTGTGTCCTCGGCTAGCAATAATGCATAAATTAAAAGAAAAGTTCCGACAAATATTTGAAAACAGAAAAACTAATTGGTTGAGGGCATTATTGAGAATTGGGATCTGGCAGCACAGAGCAAAAAAATATTTTAGTTCCACTGTAAATACTATCACCAATTGGCTTGATGAAATAATTGCTTACTTTGATAATAGGACAACAAGTGGTGCAGTTGAGGGTGTAAATAACAAGCTTAAGTTAATAAAACGTTCGGCGTATGGCTTTAGGAATTTTGAAAATTACAAAAATAGATGTTTGCTTACTTGGCATTTTAACTGTTAGTTTAGCATACCAAGTAAGGAAGAACC
>NZ_JAUBOJ010000710.1:0-1436 GCF_036700185.1 Microcoleus sp. BM001215392
CCCGCAATTCCCCGGATCAGCCAATCGGGATAGCACAAAGTACCAACATCGAAACCGAGTTTCAAAGCATTGTGATAGTCGCTAATTCCTAATTTTCCGTGCAGCAAAAACGCCAACCAATCGGCTTGATGCAGGAAATAAAGCGGGCTGGTAAACCCTCGAAATTCTTGCCACCAGAGGAGTTTGGCGAGGCTGGATGTGGCGCTTAAGACTGTGTGGTTGGGTGGCGCGATCGCCCTTAACCTCTCTGTCACCGCTGCACCGCGCGCATCGTTGTATAAAATCGGTTCGCAGACTGGTATACCGTCAGTATCGCACAGCATGACTGTGGAAGATGTGCCATCAAGGGCGATCGCGCTTACCTGATTGCGGATAGTTGCGGGGATTTGCTCAATTACAGCCGAGAGTGCATTTTGCCACACCGAGGGCAATTCCGGCTGTTGTGCGCCGGCAAAAGTGCATTCTGTCTCGCAATGGATTGTACCCTGGGAGTCGATGACAGTCGATCGAGCGCCCGTGGTGCCAAAATCTATTCCCAAATAAAGATTCATTTATAGCAATTGACAGTTGACAGTTGACAGTTGACAGTTATTGTAGGGTGTGTCGTGCTTCGATATATTCACATAGCGTAGTTGGTTCGGGAATCGGTAAACCTTCTTCTCGCAATCCTTCTAAGTGAAATTCGATCGCTTCTTTAATTTGCTGCTGTACTTCCGCAAGGGTAGCGCCTGTGGCTGCACATCCAAGTAAATCGGGCGCATAAGCTGAATAGTTATTGGGTGTTTTTTCAATGACGATCGCATAACGCATCATTTAGCCTCGACTTTAGAGTAGATTATCTTTGAGTAGTTGAGCTTTGACATCATCGAGGCTAATGCCTTTTCCTTCTCGAAATTGCTGGCGAGACTTCCTAACTCTTTCTTTAAATAGGGGATGATTTTCTAAATCGCAATCAAAGATTTTATCTGCTTTCATAGGTGTATTCACGCTTGCCTTATACCAATTTGCGTCAGGGGTTAAAACCCCTGCCTCAAAGTTTAAGTCCACAGCTAGGAGGACTAATGAGTTTTTCAGTTTTCCTCGCTGTGGACTTTCACTATTAGACGGGGTTTTAACCGCTGGCGGGTTCAGCTTAATTCGCGATTTTGTTGTTTGAAAAGTAAACCCCCGCGTAGCAGGTAATCAAATGACCAAAAGCCGATAACTTCGTAAAAAAAGGTTCGATAAAAAAGACTTAACAAGGGACTGAAATCGCTATTAATTACAGATTAAAGCTCTTGATGGGATGCCAGCAGAGATGGTTTTAAATGTGGAACAGCAGATCCAGGTAAGGACATCGCATTGCCGATATGTGTCAACTTAAGTCTGAAACCTTTGTATCTCTCGCTTTTTTCAGAGGCTTCTTCCCCCTAAATCTCCCTTAAGAAGGGGGACTT
>NZ_JAUBOJ010000711.1:0-1421 GCF_036700185.1 Microcoleus sp. BM001215392
AACCAATAACCAATAACCAATAACCAATAACCAATAACCAATAACCAATAACAACTGTCCACTATCAACTGTCAAAAATTTTAGGGCCTAGCATATCGGATGCCAGACCCTAAAACATTTGTGAGTTAAATTGATTCAAGTGGGTTTTTAGCTCTGCTGAAACTCAGCAAACAACTACTACTAAGGTGGACTTTTTGGCAACTGCTCTGCGAGCGAGCTAGCTATTAGCGGAGCCTATTCAGGCTTCTGTGTTTGATTGTGCGATCGCAATTCTAACTTAATAACTTTCGATTTCTCAAATCGCCTCAAGCTACTTCACAAATCCCGAGCGCAATCTCAACCTTTCGTTGCTAATAAACTATCACGATTTAGGCGTTGCCTGCGAACTAGAGCCGAGCGGGACAAACACTCTAATTCAAAATTTTTATCCAAGTTTTTTGTGTTGCTTGGTTTCTGCCCCTCATGTATTTAAACTAACATTAACTCCGCGCATCACAATACTTTGTTTACCAAAGTTGACACTTTTTGACGCACCGAAATACTTCAGAAAGCAATTATTAACAATTTGTACGATCGCCCGATCGCGCAATGTGCACACCCGGCAAGATTAGCTGACTTTCACCGCAGCAGCGCTTCCCAAGTAGCGCGGCCGACAATCCCGTCTGCTGGTAGTTGATATTTTCGCTGAGCAGCCTTGACAGCAGCTTCAGTTTCTGGGCCGAACACCCCGTCAGCACTGACGCGCAAAAATCCCTTAGCCCTGAGCCGCTCTTGCAAATCTCTGACTCCGGGCCCCCGCATTCGTCTTCTCAAAACCCGAAAATTGGTGGGCTGCGGTTGAGGGCTAATCTCTGTGTTTTCGATCGTTGCGGGAGCATTGGCGATCGGGTTTTCAACACTAGCGCTCGGAGCCGCAGGAAACAGCCGATTCCAAGTATCTTGACCGACTATGCCGTCTGGGGCGATGCCTGCTGCTACCTGGAACTCAGACACGGCTCTAGCAGTGCTTTGCGAGAAAATCCCGTCTACCTCGCCGGTATAAAATCCCAATAATTTCAGAGCAGCTTGGAGTTCGGTAACTTCCGATCCGCGGCTGCCGACTTTGATGGCGGGGCGGACGATCGCACCTGTTTGGGCGATCGGGCTGTGATTATTACCTGATTCGGAGGTAGGTAGCTGTGCATTAGCAGGAGTAGAGGCGATCGCGCCCAGTGCCAATAAACCGCACAAACTCCAGCCGAGGAGTAAACTCGGAACTTCGCGGGCTTTATTCCAGCTTCCTGTCAGGTTTCGGGACATGGGAAATTCGACCTCTGCAAAACTTGGTAGCGATCGTACATCAAATCGGGGAAGTAGTCAGTTGACAGTTGACAGTTGTCAGTTGTCAGTTGTCAGTTGTCAGTTGACAGTTGACAGTTGTC
>NZ_JAUBOJ010000712.1:0-1409 GCF_036700185.1 Microcoleus sp. BM001215392
TAGGCAGGGTGGATTAATTGTCAGGGGGGAATGTATGATAGAAGACGTAATCAAGTCTGCCCCGTCCGGGTAGACTATCCCTGCTGTAATGAATTAACAATGAATTTAATTGAAGCAATTAAATCGGTTCCAGATCACAGACATCCTAGAGGTATTAGACATGAACTTTGGCTGATATTAACGATAATTTTGTTGGGTAGTTGCACGGGATATTGGGGGTATAAGCCCTTAGTAGAATTTACGAAAAATCATCGAAAAACTCTGATAAAATTATTCAAGCTCCCAAGTGATATTCGATTTCCATCAGACTCAACGTTTAGAAATATAATTCAATCATTAGATTTTGAGATATTAGCGGTTCTTTTTAATGTATGGTCTCAACAGAAATTGTCAATAGACGAAGGAGAATTGATGGCAATGGATGGAAAAGGCATAAAAAGCACCTCGGCAGGTGGTAACAGTTCTTACCAAAACTTTGTCAGTATGGTTTCGGTTTATAGTCACGCTCATGGATGGGTAGTTCGACATCAAGTCATAGAAAATAAACATAAAAGTGAAGTCGAAGTCGTACAAGAGCTAGTTCAAGAACTCTCGGGTAAAAAAGTAGTAATTACCCTCGACGCACTACACTGTCAAAAAAAAACACTTGCCTTAATTATTGAGAGTGGTAATGACTATATAGTTACGCTCAAAAAGAATCAATTAAATCTGTTTAAAGCAGCCAATAAATTAGTCAGCTCTACTAGGGCGACTGACGAAAATGAAATTTCTGAATGTATACATGGACGCACCACAACTCGCCACACCAAAATTTATCCAATTCCACCTGAATTATTGCCCCTTTGGGCGGGTGCAAAACATATAATTGTGGTCAGGAGATATGGGACTCGATGGGAGGGAAAAAAAAGTCGTCGCCATCTGGCTAATTTCGATGAAGTACACTATTATTTAAGTAGTCTAGATTGGTCAGCAAGTCAATTTGATAAGGCTATTCGTGGTCACTGGTTGATTGAGAATAGGCTGCATTGGGTTAAAGATGTGACGTTAAACGAGGATAACGATATTCGTTGTGGTGGCAATGCACCTGCTAATTGGGCAATGATTAGACAATTTTTGGTTTCATTGGCTCGCATGAAATGTACTCAGACTTTGCCCGAAGCTTTAAGATTGATGGCTAATCAAATTGAAGATTTGAGTGAGTTACTTTTTAATTTATCTAGTTCAGATAAACCTGTTAAGTGCCTTGCATAATGTCGGTCAATAGCCTTCTTAGCCTTGATTTAACCTCTCGACAATTAATCCACCCTGCTTATTAAGGGGGGCTAGGGGGATCGAGTTTCCGCCTAAAACCCACTGTCTCTCGGCTCACTCCGAAAGTCTAGATCCCCCTAAATCCCCCGATCGAAGGG
>NZ_JAUBOJ010000713.1:0-1390 GCF_036700185.1 Microcoleus sp. BM001215392
GACTGACGCAAGGTTAGGGTGATTTAAAATTAAATTCGGGTCTAAATCTAACTTATCAATAAAGGTATAAAGTATATGCCTATTGAATTCTCGCCGTTTATAAGAGGTCATTGAAAACACGAATGGTTCGGGAGATGAATGACGATTATAAGCTTCATATTTGGCTAAATTCAAAGCAATTAGACTGGCATTAAAATGAAAATCAAGTCGTTGACTACTACGACATTGAGAATCGGATAAACCCGTAAATTGTTTGGCGTCACGAAAAATAAACTCAATTTGAAAACGAGCTTGATAATACTCAAGTATTTGCTCACCTGTCAGAGCGAGATCGGTACTGAACAATAAAATATTTTTGATTTTACCGTTGGGTTGAACCTCTTCAAGGCAAGCTAAACGTATTTTACATTTTAAACAAACACTCCATACTACTAATGAATAAAGCTTAACTCCGGGCTTAACTTCTTTGATAAAAGTTAAATTTCTTAACTTATTACAGTCTACTTTTCCATCATATTTGCGAGGAGCACCCCGTTGATTTTTTTCACCTGTATAGAGGTAATTTAAGTTGGCATCACACCGTAATTTGCTAATCAAATTTAAATGAGAATTTCTGACAGCATCCCAGAACTTAGCGCGGTAATAATAACCGTCAGCTACCAAATAACGTACAGATTCTGGCAATAAAAAACGAGTTTCTTTTAAGTGTTGAGCATAGTCGTCAACTCTTGTTAATTCAGGCGTTGAGCTTTGAGATGCCTCTTTTTTAGTTGGTTTTTTTAGGTTTTTTTTCCCTCGAACAGTGAGGGGATTTTTGGGTAGTTCTGTGGGAGGACGCCAGGGTGTTTGTTTGACACTCACACTATAAGATAAATGAGTTTCGACTTCGACCAGAGAGATTACAGAAATTTCTAATCCCTCTTCTGGTCTACCAGCCACACCATTATAAAAGATAGCTTTTCCTTCAGTTTTTTTGCCACTTTTTTTGATAAATGAACAATCGATTATAGCAATAATTGTTCGTTCAGGATTCAAGGCTTTCTTGATAAAGTATTGATGAAATTCGCTAAAATTAAAATTCTTTAAGAAATGACGGCGATAAGTTTTTTCACTCAATGAACTATAACGGCTCAGATTGGTAAAGTTCACCTTGCCATAAACAAGCAATATGGTGGAAAATAAAATTACCATAAACTTTTTTTGGGATTGACTAATCCCTGACATTTGTTGTAAAATAGATTCTAGAATATTCATCAGGCATTTTTTTAAGTTCATGTGTTTTTTGAGCTTAACGTAAAAAGTGCCTTTTTTTTTATTTTCGGTTAAAATCCCAGGGACTTTTTGGCTCTACTCGCGGAGCATCCCTGTTCCAAAACTGTCCGAAGTATTG
>NZ_JAUBOJ010000714.1:0-1390 GCF_036700185.1 Microcoleus sp. BM001215392
TGTTCACCGCGAAGACCTCAAATTAATTTTGTCTATGTGGTCCCAATCGCGATCGCCAGATCAAGAATTTTCCTGCGAATTCCGCCACATCCAGCGAGACGGAACAATCCGGTTTGGTCGGGCAAAAGCAGCTCCGATTTTTGCCTACGGAGGTCAACTAATTGGTTACGTCGGCACAGTCACAGATATCACAGAAAGTCGAGCAATTGAAAAAATGAAAAATGAGTTTATTTCCATTGTCAGCCACGAACTGCGAACGCCGCTGACCTCAATTCGCGGTTCTTTAGGTTTGTTGGCGGCTGGGGTGCTCAAAGATCGACCGGAAACTGCCAAACAGATGTTAAACATTGCGTCGAGTGATACCGAACGGTTAGTGCGTTTGGTCAACGATATTCTCGATTTAGAGCGGCTCGATTCGAGCCAAGTTACCATTGTTAAGCAGTGGTGCGATGCGCAGGTTTTGATGCGGAAGTCTGTGGAAGCTGTGATGTCTGTAGCTGCTGAAAATAAGATTGATTTGGTGATTTTGCCCGCAACGGCACAAATTTGGGCTGACCCGGACAGGATTGTGCAACTGCTAGTAAATTTGTTGAGCAATGCGATTAAATTTTCGCCTCCGGGGTGTACAGTAACTGTCAGAGTTGAAGATTTGGGCGATTCCCTAAGGGATAGCTACGCTTCACGGGCTTTATTTGAAGTCAAAGATCGGGGGCGGGGGATTCCTGCTGATAAACTAGAAACTATCTTTGGCCGATTTCAACAGGTCGATGCTTCTGACTCCCGTCAAAAAGGAGGTACAGGTTTGGGTTTGGCTATCTGTCGCAGCATCGTGCAGCAGCACGGCGGCAGAATTTGGGTTCAAAGTGTTGTCTCAGAAGGCACGAGTTTTTATTTTACAGTGCCTGCACCGCCCGAAGGCGAAGGGGGAAAAAGTTAGATGGCTTTCCTAGGGAGCGCGTTCATGTATAGCGTTCCTCGCAATGCAGGCGGGGAGTATGAATTTGCGAGTATTCATTGGTGTCAACTGCAAGTTTTATGTAGTAGGGATATACTGTTTGGCTATTAGGTTTCGCTCCCCTAGCCTCCATTAAAAAAGTGGGTACAAGAGCGTTCTCTTTGGTTCGGCTGCTTAAGTGAAGGAGACTGGAGCCTGCTCTCGCGTGCCCCTACAACCAGGGAGATTTAGGGGAATCGAGCCTGGGTTACAGTTAGATTTATCCAGAGTTTTACTTGATAGTTGACACCAATAGTGAGGTATGTATTTAGATTTTTAATTTCTCGGTTTAATTAGGTGGATCTCGCGTGCGCAAGTCATGTTTCGGTTGAAGACGATCGATTTAAAATTTGGGTTTTAATTATGTCAACAAAGCGCATTCTGGTAATTGATGAT
>NZ_JAUBOJ010000715.1:0-1380 GCF_036700185.1 Microcoleus sp. BM001215392
TATAAGCAATCCGCGCCGCCACTCCCGGCTGATCGTTAGCAACAGGAATTGCCACTAATGGTACTCCATTTCTCAAGGATTCCAAAGTCGTATTCATCCCCGCGTGAGTAATCGTGAGAGTAGCTTTTTGCAGCAGTTCTAATTGCGGTGCAAAGCCAGAAACGATCGGATTACCTGCCAATTTTGGCAAAGATTCTGGAGTCGCACCACCACCGAGATCGATGACCAATTGAGCGTCTAACCCTTCACAAGCAGAGGCGATCGTTTGAAATACCTCCAACAAGCGATTTTGAATAGTTCCCATCGAAGCATAAATTAATGGTTTCCCAGTTAATCGTTCAAAAGGAAAAGGTACTGATTTGCGCAGCGCAGGATTGTGAAAATGACCGACGAAATGGAAATGCGGCGGTAAATTTTGCCGGGGAAAATCAAATTCAGGCGGTTGCTGGCTGATTTGAGTGAGTTTAGAGTAATAATCATTCGGGTGAGAGTAGAGAGGTAATTTCCACTCTTCGCGATATTGGGCGATCGTCTTGCGAATTGGTTTTGCAAGCAACTCGACTAACCGAAAGCCGATTTTATTGCGCAAGCGCCCTTTCCAAGTTGGACTGTATTGCCAAGTAGTGCAAATGGGAGGAATGTTTGGTTCTCGATTCAAAATTAAGGCACCGCAAACAGTGATAAAAGGAAGGTTGAGAAAATCTGCAATTGTTCCTCATTCAATTGAAACTTGGTCTACGAGTAGAGCTTCTATACCAGCTTGTTTAATAGTTGTTGGCGCATCTCTGACGATAACAGCTAATCTTTTCTGCACTGCTTGAAGAGTATGTTTCAAAGCATCCAATCCGCTAAGTTTTCCTCGTTGGGCAAACTCTTCTACGTTTGAGCCTAGGGGAAATTCATCTTCAGCTAATGGCTGAAATTCTAATCCGCTGGCTAAGGTTTTCGATCTAGCATCAAGGAAGCCCACTACTGTGACTCGATGGCCTCGGCGCAGCAGTTCGTTTCCTAAAGGCATCATGACGTTGAGGTGGCCGGTGTCGGCGGGACAGATAATGCCGAAGTGGGTCATTAGTAAAGGCTCCGTATAAGCTGAATGTTTTTGTAGTATTATATTGCCCCAGAAGTCGTTTTTTTTGGGCGATTGGTCGATTTTATATTTAAGATTTGAGATTTGACTCTGTAAATTAGCGGTACGTTTGTATTTTTGGCGGCGTGGGGCTCTTTTCGATCGCTCACAGTTGAGATTTTAGATTTCAGAAGCCAAGACAGGTTTTCCAGTCAGTACAACCTGTTCGATAATATCAGCCGCTTTTTTGACTCCGCCCGATCGCGCGATCGCCCCTTGCATCTCGATCGCCCTTTGTTTATACGACTCTT
>NZ_JAUBOJ010000716.1:0-1356 GCF_036700185.1 Microcoleus sp. BM001215392
GGTTAGGGGGGGGTAAGAATCTTTGCCAAAAGCGCACAAAATCCGTTGAATTAATTGTTTGAGGAATCGCCAGATTTTATCTAACATTGGTGAGATGGTGAGGCGGTTGGTTTTTGTTATTGTAGCAGGAATTGTGGGGATTGGTCGTCAGTCGGATAGGGGTTGAAATCCGCATCTGGATTTGTCGTTAGTCCCAGAGTCCGCCAGGGGTTAAAAACCCCTGTCTCATAGCGAAAGTCCTCTGAAGAGGACTGAAGATGTGCACAATGTTAATTAAGGGTGACATTTTGAATATTGTTAATTAGCCTAGGCTTTGAATTATTTTCATCAGTCCTCTTTTAGAGGACTTCAGCTATGAGACGGGGGTTTCAACCCTCGTCGGACTTCGCAACAACATCGCAATCTAACATTTTGAACATGATTAATTACCATTAGGGGTTGAAATCCGCATCTGGATTTGTCGTTAGTCCCCAAGTCCGCCAGGGGTTGAAACCCCTGTCTCATAGCGCAAGTCCTCTAAAGAGGACTGAAGATGTGCACAATGTTAATTAAGGGTGACATTTTGAACATTGTTAATTAGCTTTAAAATCCTTCTCATCAGTCCTCTTTTAGAGGACTTCAGCTATGAGACAGGGGTTTTAACCCTCGTCGTACTCCGCTATGAGACGGGGGTTTCAACCACATCCAACTATTGCACCACTGATAAAATTTAAACAACCAATCCCAACCCAAAACAAAAAAATGTTATAATATCAAATTCAACCGCTCAACTTGTCCCGCAAACAAAGCACCAACTAAAATAATATGGTCGTTATTACCTCCCAAGAAATTGCCAGATTTCGCTCCGAATTAGCCGCCTATCCCACAGCCCTAAAAGCCCTCGACGAAATCGAAGATTGCGAGGGAAATATCGAAGATGCAGCGATATCTCTGGCAATTCAAGCCGGACAAGAACCGAATATCTCAGAAAATTGGTTGGACGGATTGGCCAAAAGATGCCGCGTTGCTATCTGCAAATCGGAGATTAAAGAAGAGTTGATTGACGGGCGATTGAATGCCGCTTTCGGAGATTTGCTTGCTGCAAAGGTTTGCCCGGAAATTTTGATAACTGCGGTGATTGTTTATGTGTTTAAGAGTGGGGTGAATGAGTTTTGTGAGCCTCTTGAATATAAATTGTAATATTAGGACTTACGCGCGGGTGGCCAGAAACCGGGTTTTTACGATCGTACTTCGTTACACTACGAGAAAATCACAAAAACCCGGTTTCTTTGGCTTTGAAGAGTGTTATTAAAGTCACTCCTACTCCAATTAGACTTTCGATCCCCCCTAACCCCCCTTAATAAGGGGGGGACAAGA
>NZ_JAUBOJ010000717.1:0-1348 GCF_036700185.1 Microcoleus sp. BM001215392
TTGACTGTTGACTGTTGACTGTTGACTGTTGACTGTTGACTGTTGACTGTTGACTGTTGACTGTTGACTGTTGAGTTGACAGAAGAAAGAGAGAAGAAGATTAAGAAGGCTGTTAAAACCCTCGGCGCGGCAAATGTTATATTAAACACAATTCAATCAGTAAGAATACGTAAGTGCGACAAACTTAAAGATTAAGCCAAATAGCCAATGCCAAAGCTGTGAGACTTGTACTAATGTTGATTATGCCTCGGAATTTGTTTCACCCAACCTGTGCCATCACCCCTCTCACACGCGCGATCGACTTCCGCTCACAGCACAACTCGGGTAAATTTGCAGTCAACCCTTTAAATTCAAATTGATTAAACTATGATTTTACTAACAGGCTATCAAATCACGGAACAAATTTATTCTGGTATCAATACTGCGATCTATCGGGGAATCTGGGAACAAGAAAACCTACCCGTCATAGTCAAAACCCTGAAAAGCGAGTATCCAACTCTCGAAGAGATTACTCGCTTGAGACACGAATATAAAATCCGAAAAAATCTCAGAAATATACAAAGTATTGTTAATTCATACCGCCTAGAAACGCATCAAAATAGTGTAGCACTCACATTAGAAGATTTTGGTGGCTTGGCTTTGTCAAAGTTTTTAACTACTCAAAAATTTAAATTAAAACTTTTTCTCGAAATAGCCGTGCAGCTAGCCCAAAGTTTGGGTGAAATCCATCAAAATCAAATAATTCACAAAGATATCAAGCCACAAAATATTATCATCAATCCAGAGACTTATCAGGTCAAAATTACTGACTTCAGCATCTCCTCGCGCTTGGTTAGAGAAAACGCAAGTCCCAGCTATCCCAATTTGCTCGAAGGTACGTTAGCTTATATTTCGCCGGAACAAACTGGTAGAATGAATCGGGCAATTGATTACCGCAGCGATTTCTATTCATTGGGCGTCACTTTTTACGAGATGCTGACTGGTGAATTGCCGTTTAATGCGATCGACCCTTTAGAATTAGTTCACTGTCACATCGCTAGAATCGCCCCCGCGCCCCGCAGTTTGAAGCCGGAAATTCCCGAAGCAATCTCTGCCATCGTGATGAAGCTGTTGGCGAAGACGGCGGAAGACAGGTATCAAAGCGCCGACGGGCTGAGGTTTGACCTGGAAACTTGTCTCGCACAACTGCAAGCTGGCGGCAATATATCTGATTTTACTGTTGGAAATGCCGATCGGGCAGGTCAACTTCTCATCCCCCAAAAACTATACGGTAGAGAAGCCGAAGTCGCCGCTTTGCTCAGTGCTTTTGAGCGAGTTAGCGGTGTAGAACCCCCCCAACCCCCCCTTG
>NZ_JAUBOJ010000718.1:0-1339 GCF_036700185.1 Microcoleus sp. BM001215392
GCTACGAACTAATTGACGGAGAGTTAGTAACATTGCCGCCCGAATCCGAACCCAACACCGCCATTGTCAGCTATCTGTTTTTAGTCCTGGTCAATAGTGGCATCCCTTGGCGGTGTATCAAAACACATATGTGCGAAATCCAAGTTCCGATCCTGCGCGAGGGCGATGCTGCTAACCGCTACCCCGATTTGGTGATTTTGCGGCCCGAACACATCTTGCTGACAGCAATCAGGCTAACCGTCACCCTTGATATGCCACCCCCTCAGTTGGTGGTTGAGGTTGTTAGTCCTGGGAGAATTGGGCGCGATCGCGATTATATTAGCAAACGAGATCAATATGCAGCGCGCAGCATCCCTGAGTATTGGATTGTTGACCCTCAAGAGCAAATTGTAGCGGTACTCCGACTAGAATCAGGTGAGTATGTCGAAGTTGGGATGTTTCAAGGGGAACAAACACTTGTTTGTTCAACATTTCCGCAGTTGAATTTAACGGCTGGACAAGTTTTGGGAGGAGAGTTTCAGTTGTAGAATGCGCCAAATTGCATAATTTTCACCTAAGCTACCTTGGGGCAAATTTCGACTTTGACAGTCATACCTACTTTATTGAGCATTGCAATCAGACTGTCAACGGAAAACTGCCCTATTTTACCTTGAGTTAGAGCTTTGATTCGATCGTTGGACTGTTGGAGATGTTGAGCCGTTTGATCGAGAGTCCAACCGCGCTCTTTGATCTGATGAGTCAGGGCGAGAATTAGTTGCGATCGGATTAGTAAGTTATCAGCTTCTTCAGATGAGAATCCGAGGTCTAGAAAAATATTATCGGCTGCTTGGGTAATAGTATTTTCGCTCATTGTTCCGGTTCTCTTGAGTTTAAACGATTTTGTAACAAATCTTGGTAGCGTTTCTGCCCAATTTCGATATTTTTCTGGGCTGTTTTCTGAGTTTTTTTTTGGAAGGCATGGATCACATAAATAGCTTCTTCAAATCTAGCAATATAGAAAACCCGATAGGCATTTTCTGTCCGAATCCGAATTTCTTCAACGCCTTTACCTACGATCGACATCGGTTTAAAGTCTGGTGGTTGTATACCCTGCTGGAGAGTCCAAAGTGAAAAACCGGCTTCTTTTCGGGCATCTTCAGGAAGAGATTGGATTTCTTCGCGGGCAGGGCCAACCCACCGAATCGGCTTGATGGTCATCGAGTTTGTTGAGAATCGAATACTGTGACAATTATACTCAAGTATTGCCTTAAGTATTTTATTTCTTCAGCGCTCTATGTCGGTTAGTTCACCCGCCGATTTGAGACATGGTGCGGCTGTAATTTCCTTGAGTAGTTCCCGA
>NZ_JAUBOJ010000719.1:0-1326 GCF_036700185.1 Microcoleus sp. BM001215392
AAAATCAATCAAATTACTCGTAGGGGCTCTCGCATTTGGGCGACAATTTAGAACAAAAAACCCCAGATTTCATGCCCAAATGCGAGAGCCCTGCCCCAATGAAAGGATCTCGATCGCAACGCCGGCAGTTTATCAAAACCAAATATTCATTGACTCTCGCGCATCAAGGATTGACCAATATTTGGTAATTATGACTTACGCATGGGGGCTGGGTGAAGCATTCGGGAATTAGATCGCAGGTTGGGAATCAACTATTGTCGCCCGAATGCTTCACCCCTACAAAGTTATCGGTATCCGGGCGTAGCGTAGCGGGGCTCCATCCATCGCAGATTTGCCGAAACAGGCGATCGCGCGATCGCATCCATCAACAACACAAAAAAAAGACACCGCACTCCCGCCGTTTCCCTACCCAAAAAAGCCACCAAATTGTTCAACAATTACCAAAAAGAGAAGGACACAGCACCGTGCTGTGTCCTTCTGTTTTTGGGATACAGCATTGCTGTATCCCCCTGCATACCCTCGATATTCAGATGAGAATTCTTGCCGTTTAGAACAAGAACAATTCAGAATTACCAGAAACTCCCAAATTGACATTGACAGTAGCAAACAAACTGTTGCCACCAACCGTAGAACCGTTGCTATCGTAATACAGCTTAGTCGTATTAGCTGCACTATCGAACAGAGCAATAATCGACGGCGAAGTCAACGTAGACTCGATCGCGCTTACAGTAGCAACCGTGCTGCTGTACCGGTAGAAACTCGAAGTCAAAACCCCAGCTCCCAATCCGGCAAAACCAACCTTGTCAAGGTTAATTACATCATCAACAATGCTGTAATCGGTAATGATATCTCCGCCACCAGCAGTAGTTCCGGCGAACACAAACACATCAGCACCAAGTCCGCCGCTGAGAACATTTGTTCCCAAACCGCCGATCAAAGTGTCGTTACCCGCGTCGCCGTTGAGAGTATCGTTACCCGCGCCGCCGAAGAGACTGTCATTACCAGCCCCACCGGAGATGCTGTCATTACCAGCGCCACCGTTGAAGATATCAGCACCCGATCCCCCGTTCAAGATGTCAGCAAACTCAGTACCGGTGACATTATTAGCAGTCGAATTTCCGGTAAACAAGACAGGTGTGCTGAAGTTGTAACCGCCAGCACCAGAACCAAAGTTGTAAACTCCGGTTGTCGGGAAAGTACCCGGATTAGCAGTTAAATCAACAACACTACCTGAGTTGGTAGAAGTACCAGCCGGAGTATTGACGATCGTCCCTGTAAATACAAAGTCCGCAGTTCCCAAAGTCCCAGCAGCAGTACCCAAGTTGG
>NZ_JAUBOJ010000720.1:0-1324 GCF_036700185.1 Microcoleus sp. BM001215392
GAACCGGACTTGACACTTGTCGCATCATCCGGCCGGGGCCTTTGCCTTCACAGTACGTTTACCACTGTGTACCACTTTATGACAGATTTTGTGTAGGTAAAGAGAGATTGTCGATGGCATCCGAGCCTCCTTTTGTCATTGGTACTATGTCATGTGTTTCGATAGCTTCACCATTGCTAAGATCTTCGCCACAGATAGGGCATTTCCCTCCTTGATTTTGGGCAATTTGGTAATACTTCGACCCTTTTTCCCAGATGGTTTTCCCAGATTTTGCGGCTCTTTTAGCCCAGTATTTTGTTAAGTTGGGGTCGTCTGGGGATGCTATTCCTTTTACCTTTATGTGGCGTTCGATGGGTATTTTAGCTATATTAAATAGGCTAATTTCCTTGTTGTTACCTTTTCTGTCCTTGAGATTGCAGGTAAACTCGCACCCTTTGCCTCTAATTTTAAAGTATCGGTTGGCAATCCACCGTTTGCTCTTGTTTGGGTGTCGCCGTTTTGCCCATCGCCAAAGTGAATACCATACCTCAGAACTGATGTAGCTAAACACTTCTTTGCTGACGGCATGGCGATAGTAGTTTCCAAAGCCTCGAAGTTTGGGGTTTAATTGTTCAATGACAATTTTCTGTTCTACCGTTTTATTTCTTTTGAGCCATTCCCTGATTTCCTTAAGGAATTTCAGGACTTGCTCTTTTTGCGGTTAGATCCCACATTCCGCACCCCCAAGGGGCATCGTACGCGGATTGAGGGGGTAAAAGTGAATCATCCGAGACAATAGTGAGTAAAAATTACTCAATAATTTCGGTCACGCTGGCATTGCCTAGTTAAGAATTCCTGACAAGAGACGTGAGGGGGTGAGTTGAAATTGCGATCAGTAATAAACTTAGTTTTTCACCTCACTGTTACCCAATCGCCTGACCAAAATGCGTTAATTGCGATCGCTCTTGGGTAACCAATCATCACCAAAAATAGTGTAAACTGGCGAGATCGATCAACGCTCAAATCAGGACTCAGCAACCCATGCAGAAAGCATCCCAGATGACAGTAGAAAACTTAGACCATCTGGGCTTGATAGCCGGTATAGTTGATGAAATAGGAATTGTCCAAAAAATCAATGAATTAGTAGGCGAACAAACGGGCGAGATAGTCAGTCCCGGCCTGGTAGTTAAAGCCACGATTATCAATGGATTAGGGATGGTTTCCGCCCCACTATACTTATTTTCTAAATTTTTTTAAGGGAAAGCAATAGAACATTTACTTGGGTCAGGAATTCAAGCATCACATCTGAATGATGACCGTTTAGGCAGAGTATTAGATAAATTAT
>NZ_JAUBOJ010000721.1:0-1319 GCF_036700185.1 Microcoleus sp. BM001215392
ATGACTAATGACTAATGACTAATGACTAATGACTAATGACTAATGACTGATGACTAATTAGGTAGAGAATAACCAAAAGCCGTTTTAACCTTATTCAAAGTTTGGTTGGCAATAGTTTCTGCTTGTTCTCTTCCTTGACGGAGTACAGATTCTAAATATCCCGGCTCGTCCATTATTTCTTTGTATTTATCCTGAATCGGTTTGAGGGCATTAATTGTTGTCTCTGTCAACAATGGTTTGAAATCTCCCCAACCCATATTTTCACATTCCGCTGCTACTTCTTCCTTCGATTTACCGGAAAGCAGCAGGTAAAGTGTTAGCAAATTTCTCGCTTCGGGGCGATCGGGGTCGTCGAAAGTTAAGCCGCGCACGGCATCAGTTTTGCAGCGCTTGATTTTTTTGCTAATTGTATCTGGCGAATCCAACACATTAATTCTACTCAATTCCGAAGGGTCGGATTTTGACATTTTGCGCGTGCCGTCTGTCAAACTCATCACTCTCGCGCCGTCAGCCCGAATTAAGGGTTCAGGAAGTTTCAAGACTGGGTTTTCGGGCGTGCCAAATTGGTGATTCAATCTATTTACCAAATCGCGGGTGAGTTCCAAATGCTGTTTTTGGTCTTCTCCTACGGGCACTTTGTCGGCATCGTAAAGCAAGATGTCGGCTGCCATCAATACGGGATAATTTAGCAAGCCGGCGTTGACATTTTCGCCTTGTTTAACTGCTTTTTCTTTAAACTGAATCATATCTTCGAGCCAGTTAATCGGCGTAATGCAGTTGAGCAGCCATGCTAGTTCTGTGTGCGCCGAGACGTGGGATTGCACGAAAATAGTAGAATATTCTAAATCGATGCCGCAAGCTAAATAGAGCGCGGCGATGGTGTAGGTGTCGGATGCTAGGGTTGCTGGATTGTGCGGTGCGGTAATTGCGTGCAAATCGACTACGCAGAAGTAGTTTTCGTACTGGCTTTGACCTTCTACCCAGTTGCGAATGGCACCCAGATAATTGCCGAGGTGAAGGTTGCCTGTTGGCTGAACTCCTGAAAGAACGCGCTGTTTGCCCATGAGGAAGGAATAGAATTGAAGTCACATTTCTATATTGACACGTTATCTGGATCTAAGATGCTTTTTGTTGAAATTCATAAAAATATCGGGGAAGCAGATGAATCGGCGGTTGAAACCGCTTCTTGTCAAATAAAACTCGGCGGTTGAAACCGCGTCTACACCAATAAAACTCGGCGGTTGAAACCGCGTCTTGTCAAATAAAACTCGGCGGTTGAAACCGCGTCTACACAAACAAAGTCCGCCTTCGCGGACTAA
>NZ_JAUBOJ010000722.1:0-1317 GCF_036700185.1 Microcoleus sp. BM001215392
CCCATCATCTCGCCAAAAAAGTCGATCGTCTCTTTGAGTGCTTTTACAAACACATCAATCTCCTCATAGGTATTGTAAAAATACACACTAGCCCGCGCCGTAGATGAAATGTTCAAATAGCGGTGCAAAGCTTGCGTGCAGTGATGCCCGGAACGAATCGCGACCCCCTCCTGATCCAACATCGTAGACAAGTCTTGAGGGTGAATTTCTCCGGCGGTAAATGATGCTAGCGCTGCCCTACCTTCACCGTTGCTGTCTGGTTGCGGGCCGTAGATTTTGAGCTCGGGAATTTGCCACAACTGTTGGAAGAGATAAGCTGTCAAGTCGGCTTCGCAAGCGTGAATCTGCTCCATGCCTATGTTATTAAGATAGTCGATCGCAGCACCAAGGGCGATCGCCTCACCGATTGCCGGAGTCCCCGCCTCAAATTTGTGCGGCAAATCAGCATAGGTGGAATATTCGAGAAACACATCAGCAATCATCTCGCCACCGCCGAAAAACGGAGGCATTTCTCTCAGCAAGTCCAGTTTACCGTACAGAAAACCAATCCCAGTCGGAGCGCACATTTTATGACCGGAAGCCACCAGCCAATCGCAATCGATTGCTTGCACGTCTACTACCATGTGCGGCACGCTTTGGCAAGCATCAATTAAAACTTTGGCGCCGAAACTGTGGGCGATTGCGCAGATTTCTTTGACTGGATTGATGCAGCCCAAAGTATTGGAAACGTGAACTACAGACACCAACTTAGTTTTGTGGGAAACCAGCGTTTTAAACTGTTCCAAATCAAACTCGTAAGTTGCCGTCAACTCAACAAACTTCAACACCGCACCGGTTTTTTGAGCAATCATTTGCCAGGGAACGAGATTGCTGTGGTGTTCCATCACCGACAGGATGATTTCATCTCCTGCTTGCAAATTGTTCAAACCCCAAGAATAAGCAACTAAATTAATTGCTTCAGTGGCGTTGCGAGTGTAAACAATTTCTTGCCGCGATGCTGCATTAATAAACCTTGCAACTTTATCTCTGGCACCTTCGTAAGCATCTGTGGCTTTGGCGCTGAGAGTGTGGGCGCCGCGGTGTACGTTGGCATTGTATTGTTCGTAGTAGTCGCGCCAAGCATTGAGTACAGCTAGGGGTTTTTGAGATGTAGCTGCGTTGTCGAGATAAACTAGGGGTTTACCATTGACTTTTTGGGTCAAAATCGGGAAGTCACCGCGAACTTTTGAGGCTAATGTTTTTTCTTGAATAAGTGTCATATAGAAGAAGGAAGAAGGAAGAAGGAAGAAGGAAGAAGGAAGAAGGAAGAAGGAAGAA
>NZ_JAUBOJ010000723.1:0-1309 GCF_036700185.1 Microcoleus sp. BM001215392
AGATTTTATGTCCAAATGCTACGCCCTTCTAGGATTTTTGCACTCTTGTCTAATACCTCAATCCCCCAATCTAAAATCTCAAACTTGTTCGCAGAGCGAAGTCGAAAAATCTCAAATATAAACCTGTAATTCAACTTTTTGAGAAACGCGATAGACGAGAGTTCATACTTATCTAGTGCCTCAGATACGAATTATGTTAGCAACAATTAACTGCTCAAAGCTGACACACCCTACCCACTCAAATTTCAAATAGATTAGCCTCTCAAAAATGACGCCCGTTACCAACGAACTCTTTCTCAACAAAAACATTTTTCTCCCAAAACAATCCCGCGGCAATTCCCGCCTGAGAAACTAAAAATAAAGCTGCAATTAATAGCCTTTGAATTCCCGATCCCTGGGAAAATGGATAAATTAGCAAATTGAGATAAAATGACGGATGTTGCCTTTTCCCCGCCTGGCCGGTTTTCGAGATAATTTCCCCAAACAAAAAAGCACCTCTGCCGTAATTGAATTGTTGCTGCCAAAATTTGCGCAGAGTTAGTGCGTGGGAGTGAGCAACTATAACTTCGGGAGCGTAGATGGCGCGCCCCCCGGAATTGAGCCAGCGAAAACAAAATTCACGGTCTTCTCCAGCCGCCAGAGCAAAAGTCGTGTCAAAGCCGCCGATTTTTGCGAAAGCCTCAGCAGCTATGCCAAAATTGTTAGAAGTGAAAAATTGCGCGCGATCGCCGATCGCATTGTAATAACTGTAAAGATAATCGATTAGTTGCTGGCTTGCCGTAGAATAGATGTTATCCGGCAGCGCGTTTACAGTTCGACCTCCGATTAAGCAATCTGGTGTTTCCACAAATCGCTTTTCCAGATTTTGCAGCCAATCTGCCGCCACAGTGCAGTCATCATCTGTAAACACTAAAAATTTGCCTGCTGCTGCTGAAGCTCCATTATTTCGTGCCGTTGCTGGGCCAGAGTTTGGTTGTGCGAGCAGTAGGATATTTAGCTGATTTTTCAAAGGGGAAATTGCAGTTTCTACTGATATTTCGGTGCTGTCGTTGACGACAATGACTTGAAATCGATCGCGCGGATATTCTAGTGCTACAAAAGACTGAAGACACGCTGCTAATTTTTCGGGGCGATTGTAAGTCGGGACAATAATTGAAAAGACTGTTTTTGTTTGAGCTTGGTTCATCATCGAGGAAGTTCGTCAAACGAACAATGTACGGGATGTAAGGGATTTGAGGGTGCATCTCAATGCAAGCAAATATATCCGTAGGGGCGAAGCATGACCGCAGTCAATATGGGATGATAATTA
>NZ_JAUBOJ010000724.1:0-1291 GCF_036700185.1 Microcoleus sp. BM001215392
AAGTAGGACTTTCTATTAAGTCACCTTCGTCCTGGTTGCCAACCCAATTTTCTGCTGATAGGTTTAATACAAACATTATGGCCTCCTTCTATTTGGGGGTGCAATCGCTATTTTTTTACCGCAGATAAAGGCGGATGAAACACGGATAAACGCGGATAAAAAAAAGGCTATCGCTAGATTAAATAGTGATCCCGATAGCGTTCCTGTGCCATTTGTCGTGCTTCAAATTCATTCCATTGCTGGATAGGTTGTAAAGCTTCTACAGTTGTCAATTCCTCGGGAATTGGTGTCCCTATTATTTGATGGATTACTTCGGCTATTACCCGACAACAGCTTTGTGGCCAACAGACTACTTGCTCCTCAGCAAATCTAATGACTATCCATCCTTTTTCTAAAAAAAGTTGATGGCGCTGATTTTCTTGGACAAGGACTTCGTAATTTTTAGGCTCACCAGTTTTATCGTGATAAGGTTTATCAATTGTTATATCAATACGTAAATTTGTTAATTTATCAAAATAAGAAATTTCTATGCAGTAAGGTTGATAGGAGTGGGATTTTGGGATAATTAAATTGTTATAAACTTTATCTTTAAATAATTGCTGTAAGTTCTTATAAAATTTACTTTCAAGCCACTGACACTTTGTACTGACAATTCTACCTTCAGGAGGGACGGTTTTTATGATAATGTCTTTAATTATCTGATACCGATACTGTTTTATTTTTTCCGGTTTTTGGGATTCTGCTATCTGCCGTTTATGCTGAATTTCACGCTTTTGCCATTCTGCTAACAGACGTTGATAATCCCGCATTTCTTGCTCGTAGTTATTAAGCGTTCGTAAGTAATACATTTGTTGTTGCCAAAAGTTCAAGGCAGTTACCAAAATTTCACCTACAGAAATATAGAAAGTGATGATAATATTTCTACTGGCAATTAAACAAATAGTTGTAAAAGGAATAATTAATGGAAGAGCTTTATAAAAAAACAAAAGTACATCAATTGGTTGGGGCTTATAAGTTGGAGGTAAAGGTTTTGGTTCACTAAATTTCCATGTGAAGGGAACTGCATCAAGAGCTTGAATAACAGGGTCGGGTAAAAGGATGATAGGATATTGATTCATGTTTTTTAGTGGTTATATTATTAAATTATAATACTCAACTATTTTCACGATAGATTCCGATCTGCAAAGGCAAACGATGTTATAACAAGGTGGGCAAAAGCCCACCTCACCAAATTATCCCATCATCTCGCCAAAAAAGTCGATCGTCTCTTTGAGTGCTTTTACAAACACAT
>NZ_JAUBOJ010000725.1:0-1288 GCF_036700185.1 Microcoleus sp. BM001215392
TTGATCGTTCGGACTTTAGTCCTCTATAAGGTTTGATCGTTCGGACTTTAGTCCTTAATTACCAAAAACTTGGGTCTAAAGCCCCGTCCTTCTAGGACGGCTTTGATTATTCTACTATATTTATCCACTATAATGTCAGATAAATATGTTATACTTAGAACATGATAGTAAGAGAAGCAAAGCTAAAGAACGGAACGAAAGAGCAATACTTAGCACTTGATGAGGCTATCCGTACAGCACAGTTTATTAGAAATAAAGCCGTGCGTTTTTGGATGGATAATCAAGGGGTTAGTAAAGCTGTTTTGTACGCCTTATGCAAGGACTTAGCTAAGGAATTTCTTTTTGCAAAGAAGTTAAACTCTGCTGCTAGACAAGCTAGTGCTGAACGGGCTTGGGCTGCTATCTCTAGCTTTTATTCCCGGTGTAAAAAAGGTGCGGGAAAGAAAGGCTATCCAAAGTTTAAGAAATATTGTCGCTCGGTAGAGTATAAAGTTTCAGGATGGAAGTTGTCAGATGATTGTAAATTAATCACTTTCACTGATGGATTTGAGGCGGGAACTTTCTCTATATTTTGCAATAATGAAACTCAGGACGACTTGCATAGATTAAAAATAAATCGGGTGCGAGTAGTTAGAAGAGCGGACGGTTATTATGCTCAGTTTTGCTTTGATGTTGACCGTAAAGAGAAAGGGAAATATACAGGCAATGTTGTCGGGTTAGATTTGGGGTTGAAATTCTTCACCAAAGACCAAAACGATAACGCCGTGATATATCCACAATTCCTGCGAAAGTCAGAAAAGCGACTGAAGAAAGCCCAACGCCGCCTGAGTAAGAAATTTGTCAAGGGTGCTAAACCCCAATCAAAGAACTATCACAAGCAAAGGAAGAGACTGGGTAAAATCCATCTAAAAATTCAGAGGCAGCGTAAAGACTGGGCGATTAAGCAAGCGGGAGTGCGTAGTCCACTCTAACGATGTGGTTGTCTATGAAGATTTGAAGATTGCCAATATGGTGAAAAATCATTGCTTGGCTAAGTCTATTTCTGATGCTAGTTGGTATCAATTCACTCAATGGCTGGACTACTACGGCAAGATTTGGGATAAAGCAGTTGTGGCTGTATCGCCTAACTATACTTCGCAAGATTGTTCTAATTGTGGTCACAGAGCAAAGAAAGCACTCAGTACCAGAACACACTCATGTCCTAATTGCAAAATTGAACTGTGCCGTGATACCAATGCGGCTCTCAATATTTTGCAGAAAGGCATGAATCTACTGGGTACTGAGTGGC
>NZ_JAUBOJ010000726.1:0-1288 GCF_036700185.1 Microcoleus sp. BM001215392
CGAAGGTGAGCTGGCCGGGAATCCCGTAGGCTGCGTTTAATTGGTCAATACTCATGCTGTAGGCCTGGTTACTTGCTACCCAATTATCCGATATTATGGTGGTTAGATTTTTTGTATTGTTGAGTTAGACCGGGGAGAGCAACGGCGATTTTTTGACAGCAACAACACGAAGGCGGCGATAATCAACAGTCCAACCAGCATCGCAGTAAAGCGTCGGTCGCAAAAGATCGGCAACTGCAACAAGTGCGCGCGATCGCACGAACGGCGACAACCCCGACAAAAAGTCACCTGCAAACATCTCAATCCAATTTACCATACCAGCGCTGCCCTCTTCTAGAAGAGTCTGGCGATCGAACAAAACCGCATAACTAACCTCAAAACCGTGGTTTTCCAGTAGCAGAGCATACTCGCCGACACCCGGAAAATACCAAGGATTAAGCGATTCAGGCTCCGACGAGCCAATTTCCGACAAAACGTTCAAAAGCGCGCGGGCGATCGCCCCCACATTCCCCTTACCGCCAAACTCAGCCACAAAACGCCCTCCCGGCTTCAGCGCTTTTTCCACGCAATTAATTACAGCATCCGGCTGTTTAATCCAGTGCAAAACCGCATTAGAAAACACAGCATCTAACGGCTCTTCCACTTGAAAATCCCTGGCATCCGCCGCCGCAAAGCTAATATGAGGATAATTAGATTTTGCAGTACAAATCATCGCCAAAGAAGAATCAACACCTCGCACAAAAGCACCACTTTCAGAAATCTTTGCAGTTAACTGTCCCGTACCGCAGCCCAAATCCAGAATTCCTTCTCCCGCTTTTGGAGCGAGTAACTCCAAAAGCGATTCGCCATACTGCCAAACAAAAGCATGATTTTTCTCGTAAAGAGCTGAATTCCAAGAATTTTGTGACATTTTAAAATCCTCAAATTGTAAATTACATTGACTTTAGTTGTCGCTAAATCACATATAGCCTTTCTCAGAAAGATGAGGTACGACTGGCTAAACCGGGCATTGGGCATTGGGCATTGGGCATCGGGCATGGGGCATGGGGCAAAGAGGGCATCGGGCATTGGGCATTGGGCTCCGCGGGCCTCGGGTCTAAAAGCATCGGGCATCGGGCATACCTCACTTTTTTGAGAACCGCTATATAGCGCTCCTCAATCAATCACTTCACTTCACTTCTCTTAGTGTCCTTAGCGCCTTCGCGGTTCGTCAAAAAGAATCTCCTTCACACATAGATATGACGGGTGCATCTGGTTTTTGAGGAGGGCTTTCGCATGACCGCAGATA
>NZ_JAUBOJ010000727.1:0-1288 GCF_036700185.1 Microcoleus sp. BM001215392
GGATGAGTTTTGGGTTGTATGGTAGGTGGAAGTTTGAGTCGTTTAATAAAGGCATGATTTTCCTGGTGCTCCTTATTAAGGGGGGACTGGATGTTGGTTGAAATTTATGGTTGAGTTGTTTAGTCTCGGAACGATCCCCCCTAGCCCCCCCTTAAGAAGGGGGGGACTGGATGTTCATTGAAATTGTGGGGAAGGGGCGATATTTAAGGGATTGTTTCAGAATTAGTTTATCGCAAATGATGTTTGCTCGACAACCAAGGGATCTCGCTCTTTTGGAATCAGTCAAAAAGTGCGATCGCCCTTTACCCCTATTTCTCAACCAAGGGATCTCGCCCTTTTATTTCAAGCAATTGCAAAATCAGTCAACTTCCGGTCTTCATAATGGTAAAAAGCCAGCACAATATCTTTTTGAAAAACCCCTCGATCCAGCAAATCCTGAGTCACGCCCTCCTCAGTTTCATCTCGTTCAATCCAGAGTTTACCCTCAAAAATTCGCAGATGCAGGATAGTGCTGTAAACTCGCCGATCGCCATTCCACCCAAAACTAACCAGTAAATAATGATCGCGATCCAGATCGTAAACCGCCGACATATCACTCTGCCCGCAACTAGGTTTGTAGCGGGCATATTCGTCGATTACTTCTCGCGCGATCGATCGATACTGAGTCAACTTTTCCATAGTACAATCTCCTCTAAGTCAGGATTGAAAACAATCAAAGGGAATTGTCGTTCTTTAACAAATTCCTGAATCGACGGACGTTGAAAAAAGTTTTCATAAGTGCGTTTTGGAATGGCAAGGTATAGAGTACGATCGGGCTCCAGCCGCGCCATAAAACTCGAATATAGATAGTATTGTCCAACGGCTCGTTCGAGATCGGTCACTGGGGAAGGACTGATAAATACCTTCACCTCAACAGCAATTTTTCGCTCACTCCTCTCGGCGGCAATTAATTTTTAGGCTCCTAGATCCGCGTAAACAGTCAAGTCTTCAAATCTAATAGTGAAAGGATCGTGAGTAATTGTCCAGCCGTCTTTAATGAGAGCGGCTTTAACGACATTATGGTAGATATCTAGGCGTGGCATAAACTAGCTCAAAACACCCCTCTAATCTAGTATACACTGGTGCAATAGTGCAATACAAACTGAATATCTCGCCATTGCCCTTTATTTCGGAAGCGGAAATAAAAGGCGATCGCCCTTTGGAATAAGTCAAAAAGTGCGATCGCCTCAATCAACCCATTCAACTCCCCTCCCTTCATGTCCCCCCCGACCTAAGGGGGGCTAGGGGG
>NZ_JAUBOJ010000728.1:0-1280 GCF_036700185.1 Microcoleus sp. BM001215392
AGAGCTAGTCCTTAGCTAGCGATTAAATAGACAAAGTGGTACACTTATAGACAAAATCCTGGTGTACCATGCGATCGCCTCGCTAAATTGAACAAAGAAATACAGTGTTGAGGTCGAACAATGCTTTTATCCATCAAAACAAAGTTAAAGCTAAACAAGAGTCAAGCAACGGTTATGAGCAAGCACGCAGGAATAGCTCGGTTTACTTATAATTGGGGATTAGCTACTTGGAGCAACCTTTACAAAGATGGATTGAAGCCCAATAAATACTTACTCAAAAAGTTCTTCAACAACCATGTAAAACCTGAGTTTACATGGATTAAAGAATCGGGAATTTGCCAGAAGATAACTCAATATGCTTTTGACAATCTAGGGGATGCTTTCACTCGGTTCTTCTCGAAAAAAGGTGAATATCCCAAATTCAAGAAGAAGGGGCGTCATGATTCCTTCACGATAGATGCAGGTGGCAAACCAATCCCGGTAGGTGGTAAGTCCATAAAGTTGCCGACCATCGGCTGGGTAAAAACCTATGAAGGATTGCCTCACACTACCTGCAAGTCAATCACTATTTCACGTACTGCCGACAGTTGGTTTATCGCTTTTGCTTACTTCAAGGAACATGAGCCAACGATAAAGCAACACGATGTTGTGGGTGTTGATTTGGGAGTTAAAGAGTTAGCAACACTTTCAACAGGAGTTGTTTTTCCTAACCCAAAGCATTACAAAACGCATCTCAGTAAGTTGCGTAGGCTGTCAAAGGAGTTATCGAGAAAGACGAAAGGCTCTAGCAATAGATTTAAGGCGAAAAAAAAGTTAGCAAAACATCATGCTAAGGTAGCGAATCTCAGAAAAAATACTCTCCATCAAATTACTACTTACTTAGGCAAAAACCACGCAACGATAGTAGTAGAAAAATTGAACGTTTCTGGGATGATAGCCAATCATAAACTAGCTCAAGTAATTGCTGATTGCGGATTCTACGAATTCAAGCGACAGCTAGAATACAAAGCTCAAAAGTTTGGGTGTGAAATAATCATTGCTGACCGCTGGTTTCCTTCGAGCAAGACCTGTTCAAACTGCGGACATATTCAAGATATGCCACTGAAAGAAAGGACTTACAACTGCGGAAATTGCGGTCATTCGATGGACAGGGATTTGAACGCCGCAATTAATTTATCGCGCTTGGCTAAAACGTGAAAGCTTACCGAGGGATAACCGCTCCCATGCTCCCGATGAAGTAAGAAGCAAATGTCTAGACTTGTCTAGGATTTGTATAGCAG
>NZ_JAUBOJ010000729.1:0-1277 GCF_036700185.1 Microcoleus sp. BM001215392
ACAATCCGGTCGCGTCCGTTTTCAAAGCACTTGGTGGCCTGCGAAGTGCGATCGACAAATAACCTTTAAACCCGGTGATGTGGTTCGCGTTGTGAGACTTGACAACATTACTCTGATTGTTGAAGCGTAGTTGGGAAAAACTCTGTTGGTGGGGAGTGGTCAGTCGATTTTAGATTTTAGATTTTAGATTTTAGATTTACAAGCGCAGATGAACCTGGGAGCTTGAACTTCAATCTAAGGTTTGAAAATATCCACGACAATTATCGGGGCTGGTATCAATTTGTAGAAGCCAGAATTTAAATCCTCGATCGCAATAGGGATGAAAAATCAGACACTTTTATCAGACTGCAAAAACGCGAGATTTTTGCATCCAAAAGTAAAGTTAAGCACAACCTATCTTCAGGAGCAATCAACCATGTCTACTAACTATGTCCAAGAAGCAAGCTTTGTTGATGAAGAAGGAATCTTAGCCTTCGCTGACGAGGAACAACTTGGTGATGTCGGTCCAACACAAGCAGCCGTCAGTGCTGTGTCGAAGTCCACTACCAATGTAGGAGAAGAGACGGTGGCTGGTGATGAAAAAGTGGCTGTGAGCGATACACAAACAGCCGATACTCATTTAGCCGCCAAAGATATCGCCCAAGACGAAAAAGCGATTGTAGAAGAAGAAATTCGTCCGGGCGAATCTGGTCGCGTCCGGTTTCAAAGCAGTTGGTGGCCTGCGATATCTGACCAAGATATTACTTTTAAACCTGGAGATGCGGTGCGAGTCATTGCAATTAATAATGTGACTCTGATTGTTGAAGGGTAGAAATGATGAATGTGCGATCGCGCTTAGAGTCGATACATTTCTCTTCAAAGCTCTGCAAAAGCGCGATCGAACTTATCACCTGTTTTAAATTGCAATATTCTATAGTTTAACCTCAACAACAACTCACCGCTGACAGTAATATTGTCAGCGGTTTTTTTTCAGTAGGAACACGGCAATGCTGTGCCCTTCTTCGTGTCAACAAAAACGCGCTTTCCCACAGTCCGGCAGGGGTTAAAACCCCTGCCTCAAAGCTAAACTCCTCTAAAAGAGGACTGAAGAGAAGAATTTTTAACTTATACAAAATCCGGGTTTCCTATTCCCCTTATAAATCTTCGGTTTAGAGCCAGAATCTATGCGATTGCTTCACGCAGTGAACAATGACAATAAAATGGGTATCATACCCGGATTTGGTAAGCTGATACGCAGCTAGATTGTATAATATAAATATAAAATAAGCGCTCATTAG
>NZ_JAUBOJ010000730.1:0-1276 GCF_036700185.1 Microcoleus sp. BM001215392
CCGGAAGGGTTAAAAAACGTTTGGGGAATGCTGCGGGTTTGCAGAATTTTGGGGTTAATTTGGTGCGGCTGGCGCCGGGAAGTTGTTCTGCTCTTCGACATTGGCACTCTCGTCAAGATGAGTTTATCTATGTTCTGGAAGGGGAAGTTTGTTTAGTTGCCAATTCGGGAGAGCAAGTGCTAAAATCGGGTATGGCGGCGGGTTTTCGGGCGGGTGATGCTGATGGGCATCATTTGGTCAACCGATCGAATTCTGATGTTGTTTATCTGGAAATTGGCGATCGCACTCCTGATGATTCGGCTAATTACCCAGATGATGATTTAATTGCTAAAGCTAGCGATAATGGTTGGATTTTTACGCATAAAAATGGCGAGATTTACTAAATATCAAGGGTTATTAGCCCCCTTCAGGTGCGGGCGGATTGTTTTTATGGAGAGGTTTAAATCCCCGTCTTAAAAACCTCGCACTCATCTGTCAACTGTCAACTGTCAACTGTCAACTGTCAACTGTTTATGAGTCAAGTTAATCTTTGGAGTTCGGCGGAACACGCTTTGTGGTATCTGGCTAAGGCTGATGGTATTCCTCACCGCACGGAAGGTGAGGCGGTTTTGTTGGAGGAGGTGCCGAAAGATGTCAAGCGGATTCTGGATGTGGGTACGGGTGATGGGCGGTTGTTGGGTTTGCTTAAGTGCGATCGCCCGAATGTTGCATCTGTGGCGATCGACTTTTCGCCAACTATGCTGGAAAAAGCCCGCATTCGTTTTGCTGATGACAACACTGTCACGGTAATTGAACACAATTTTGACGCACCTCTGCCGGATTTGGGCAAGTTTGATGCGATCGTTTCTAGTTTTGCCATCCATCACGTAGAGGACGATCGCAAACGTTCGCTTTACGCCGAGATTTTCGAGCTTTTGGAACCCGGAGGCATTTTTTGCAATTTGGAGCACGTAGCGTCCTCAACTCCCGCTTTACATCAGAAATTTCGAGAGGCGCTGGGTATTAGCGATACGCCAGACGATCCGTCTAATAAATTGCTGGATGTGGAAACACAACTAAGCTGGTTTAGAGACATTGGTTTTGGTGAGGTAGACTGTTATTGGAAATGGCGGGAGCTTGCTTTATTAGTTGGGGTGAAACCTGTTTAGAGTATTTCGTGAAATTCGCAGATCCGGGTAAGGATACGGCAGCGATCGTAGGTATCAAATTAAGATTCATTGCACAGTCCGACAGGGAATTAATTCCCTGTCTCATAGCGAAAGTCCTCTCAAAGAGG
>NZ_JAUBOJ010000731.1:0-1267 GCF_036700185.1 Microcoleus sp. BM001215392
ATTCAACTGGCTGTAGTCTGCAACTAAAGTGTCAATGCCAGCACCACCATCGACATTACCATTCGTATCAATTAGACGATCGTCGCCATCACCGCTAGCTAGGGTATCATCGCCAGCACCACCGCGCAGCACATCGGCATATTGCGTACCTGTAATATTAAACCGTTCAATATTGCTGTAATTGAGTAGACTACTGCCATTTAGGCGGCTCAAAATGGCATCTTGATTGTTCAATCCCACATCCACACCAGCACCATTATTCAACTGGCTGTAATCTGCAACTAAAGTGTCAATGCCAGCACCACCATTAACGTTACCATTCGTATTAATTAGACTATCGTCGCCATCATCGCCAACCAGGGTATTGCTCCCCGTCCCACCATCTAGCAAATCATTTCCTGCTCCACCATTGAGAAGATCGTTGCCCGATTCACCATAGAGAAAATCATTTCCAGCACCGCCACTGATAGTGTCATTCCCATCATTCCCATAGCCCGACCCATCTGGTGCGTAAGATGGGTTTTGGTTAGAACCCCCAAATATGGTGTCATTTCCATCGTCGCCTTGAATGACATCATTGCCATCGTAGCCAAAAGCTTGGTCGTCACCAGCATTACCATATAAAAAATCACCATTAGCACCACCACGCAGCACATCGGCATATCTCGTGCCTCTAAGATGAAACCGTTCAATATTGCTGTAATTGAGTAGAATACTGCCATTTAGGCGGCTGAAAACGGCATTTTGATTGTTGAATCCCACATCTACACCAGCACCATTATTCAACTGGCTGTAGTCTGCAACTAAAGTGTCAATGCCAGCACCACCATCGGCATTACCATCCCTATCAACTAGAAAATCGTTGTCATCACCGCCAAGCAGGGTATCGCTCCCATCCTCACCATGTAGCCAATCACTTCCTACTCCACCATTGAGAAAATCGTTGCCTTCGCCACCCCAGAGAAAATCATCACCAGCACCACCACTAATAGTGTCATTCTCATCCTTCCCATAGTCCGGCCCATTTGGTCCGTAAGATGGGTATCGGTTGGAACCCCCAAATATGGTGTCATTTTCATCACCACCATCAAGAACGTCTTTGCCGCTACCACCTTCGAGGATGTCTTTGCCGCTACCACCTTCGAGGAAGTCATCACCAGCAAGACCGTATAGGCGATCTGCTCCTGCTCCTCCATTAAGGGTATCGTTCCTAGAGGTTCCAAAAATGTCCATCTCTTTTTTCTCCTTGTGTTGAGTTCTAAACGGT
>NZ_JAUBOJ010000732.1:0-1267 GCF_036700185.1 Microcoleus sp. BM001215392
ATAACCAAAGCCTCTTTCTGCACTCCAGATAGGGGCTTTGTTGTTTTTGCTGATTTTTAGATTGTCAGGCTCGATCGCACTTGCAGAACTTCAGTTAATCAAGTCCAATGGTATCGTTATAGTATGGAGAGCGGGTTTAAAAGAAATTAGAGAATCAGCGATCAATGAGTGATAAAATTTTTAATCTATTTATTTTTGTTGATAACGATATTATCCATGAGCTGTAGCTGTTCACGAAAAGGAAGGCTCAGATGTAGAAAAGCTTACCTTCCTTCAAAGTCAGGTTAATGGTGACTTTAAAAAGCAGTACGAGTTTTAATTCCTAATAGATACTTGCTTGAAAATTCAAGTACCAACCAAACTATAGCCGCTTTAAGATATGACAAATTTAGAATGTTGACACGGATGAATCTTCATATGCAGGTGTTTGAGGAGATTTTCCAGTCTTTGGATGCTTCCAACACTCCCCTCTTCTTCATGACTCCAGTTGTCGAAGGTCAACTAAGATTTGACGCAAAAGAAGAGATTAAAGTGCCAGAGCAACATAATTTGTAAGAAGTTAAATCGATCGAGATTTGGTTTTCAGATTACTTAACCCATTACATATCCGAGGAAGGTTTTGATCTATCTCGTTTATTAGACCTCTTGCAAAAAAGATATATGTTATAATTAGATATTTTAAATTTAATCTCCTAGAGCTAACTCATAATTGTAAATTGCTGACAACAAATTACAACGCTTCTGCATGGCGGCGGCGGCGATTCCGATAACGACTCGACAATATTTTAAAAATTTTGAGACTCCGATTAACCTGTTCAATTACAATTCTCTCCTGTGCTAAAACTCGATTGTAGTTTTTTTCTATTCGAGAAAGTTTCCCATTTTTAGGTTTCTTTCTAGGGATATAACTATTGGTGTGATAGTCCTTTATCCCTTGATAGCCACTATCTTGTAAGCTATTTGTTTCCGGGTGAAAATGAATTTTACTTTTCTTAAACAAGTTAAAGTCGTGGCAATGCCCTGGTCCAAAAGCAGTGCAAATAATTTCTTTTGTCTCTTGATTAATTACCAACTGAGTTTTTAGAGTATGACACTTTTTATTGCCTGAATAATATCTTTTCTGTTTTTTTTTGGTCGTTCAATAGTTGTTTCTGTGACATCCATCACCACGTATTCTGATAATCAGAGTCTTTGAGTAATGCCTTTTTTCCCGGAATACGGAACTTTCCTGTTTTCATTAAAGTAGATTCAATATCAGTTACAATTC
>NZ_JAUBOJ010000733.1:0-1245 GCF_036700185.1 Microcoleus sp. BM001215392
GCTCGCGATCTATCCAACACTCGCGAGCGGGGACGCTCGCACTGTAAAGAAATTGTTTTTGTGCAAAAGTGAGATGCTCCCGCAGACTAAGACTTCAAATTGAAAGCAGACAAAATTTGCCCAACTATTAGCAAATGAAAAACCATGAACAGAAAAGTTAGCGACAAAAGTACCAAGGCTGAAATATTGGAAGCGTATAAGGAAGCAGCAGAAGCAAAGGCTGCTTTGGAATCGCAACTGAAGCAGGCTAATAATAATCAACCAACAAATGCTTCTGTGAAGCAAACAGTAGTCCCAGAAAAACCGATTGTGGAGGCACAAAAACCAATGGCTTTAACTCAAACTCAACAAAAAATGCAGTCCACAATTGATAATTTAATCTTGCTGCAATTTGGCTTTGGTGGCGCTGTCAGCGAGTTGTCGGAAAAATTAACTTCGGAAGCTGCTAAACTGGAAGAATTGCGGCGCACTGTGGGCGAAGAAGTTCAACAACTGCAAGAGTTGCACAGTTTAGAAGATGTTGCGGAAGATACGCTGGATAATTTGATTCAGCAGTACGAACAAAGTGCAAAAACTTTTACTAACGAACTCACCGAACAGCGCGATACTGTTGAACAGGAATTGCTGGAACAGCGTCTAGCTTGGGAAAAAGAGCAGGAATTGCAAAAGTTGGCGCTTAAAGAACGCAATGAGAATCAGGAAAAAATTCGCGATCGGGATGAAGAGTTGTATGATTACGATCTGAATCTTCAGCGAGATTTGGATGTTGAAGGATACGATCAGCGCCAGAAAAGGCTGTATCAAGAAATTGAAGAGTTTCGCCAGGAACAGGAGAAACAGTGGGCGGAACGCGAAAAATCTATTGCAGAACGGGAAAAACTGTCTGCGGAAGTTAAGGCTAAAGTTGAAGCTTTCCCGAAGGAACTGGAATCTAATATCAAGAATGGGAAAGATAATGGTCGCAATATTGGCAATTATCAAGCTAAGGTTAAAGCTGATTTGTCGGCTAAGGATATCGAGGGACAAAAGCAAAATTATGAATTGCAAATTCAAGGGATGTTGCAGACAATTCAAAATCAAGATGTGCGGATTGCGAGTTTGTCGAAACAGCTTGATTCTGCTTTGAAACAGGTTCAGGATTTGGCGGTGAAGGCGATTGAGGGTTCGTCGAATTTGAGTTCTTTTCAAGCTGTGAGGGAAATTGCGATCGAACAGGCGAAGACTCAGCAGAAAAATAAGTAGATA
>NZ_JAUBOJ010000734.1:0-1234 GCF_036700185.1 Microcoleus sp. BM001215392
TTCTCAAAGTCCCCCTTCTTAAGGGGGATTTAGGGGGATCTAGACTCAGGTAAAAACCAGATTTATCAAGGCTTTCAGGCTTAAGTTGACACCTATGGGCGGTGCCCCGTGCCTACAGATGATTTACCTAAGAATGAAACCGCCTAGCCGCCCTTAATCAGGGGGGGGACTTTGAGCGCTCAAAATCCCCCCGATTAAGGGGAATGCGAGGCGGATCTGGACAGGGGTAAAAACGAGATTTATCAAGGCTTTCAGGCTTAATTTGACACCAACGATCGCGTCGTCTCCCGACTCAAAAACTACCAACTACATTAAAAACCAAAAAACCATGCAAACTCTACCTAAAATTAACCCTTTCCTAAACAAAAATATCGCGAATTCCAATTCCTGCACCAGCAACCAACCAAACTCCATCGTCATCCTTGACCCCACAATACCCGATAGCCAGCAGATAGCCCAGGGCATCAAACCCCACACTGCCACCTACATCCTCAAAAGCCAGCCCGATGCCGTAGAGCAAATCACCACAATCCTAGCTCAGCATAGAGGCATCGAAACCCTACACATCATCACCCACGGAGATTCTGGCAGCCTGTTTTTCGGCACAACAGAACTCAACAGCAGCAACATCCACAACTACAGCCACCAATTGCCACAGTGGCGAAACGCCCTCACCCCAAACGCCAGCATCATCTTATATGGATGCAACATAGCAGCCGGAGACAGAGGCCACCAATTCCTGACTCAACTGCACCAACTCACAGGCGCAAACATCAGCGCTAACTCCCAACCTACAGGTAACAGCGCACTCGGTGGCACCTGGGATATCCTCCAACTCATCCCCCCATCAACGCAAAAGCCCCAACTAGCCCTCGCCGAAACCACCCTCAAAACTTACAGCGGCATACTAGGCTTAGCCCCCAAAGTTGACTTCGCAACTGGCAGTTTCCCCTACTCCCTCACCATCGGCGACATCAACGGCGACGGGAAACCAGACTTAGCTGTGGCGAACTTCAGCAGCAACACCGCCTCGATCCTGCTCAACACCACCCCCACGGGCGCCGCCACCCCCACCTTCGCCACCAAAGTTGACTTCACTACTGGCAATACCCCCTTCTCCGTCAGCATCGGCGACTTCAACTTGGACGGAAAACCAGACTTAGCTGTGACGAACACCAACAGCAACACCGCCTCGATCCTGCTCAACACCACCCCCACGGGCGCCGCCACCCCC
>NZ_JAUBOJ010000735.1:0-1230 GCF_036700185.1 Microcoleus sp. BM001215392
AAATATTAGAGATTAAACCGGAGATTAATTTCAAGCAGCGAGATTCGGGAACTACTCAAGGAAATTACAGCCGCACCATGTCTCAAATCGGCGGGTGAAAATCCCATTAAACCGGAACAAAGAGGAAGGGTAAAACAGATGGCATCAGCTTGGATAGAGTGGGGTAAAGACCGAGGCTACACGATTTATGAACGATGAAGTGCGACAACAAATTTCAGAAATAGCTAGTAATTTTAAACTGTTTGAATGTAAGGCTTGCGCTTCAAGCATTCAAGAGTTTTTAATCCAAAGGTGTATTGCTGGAAAAAAGGTAAAAATTTATACTGGCAGCGCTCTGGGAAAATATGGTAATATTTACCATGATGACATCAAGCAGAATATTGCTACGAATGGACACCATGAAGGGATTGCAGTTAAAATCAGTGGGGAGGAATTAATTTTTGATAATATCCATCCTGAAGGAATTCCTCAACAAGAGTGGCTGGGGAAATTTTATTGTTTAGCACTTGATTTGGGCGGTCAATTTCAGATTGAGGAAATAGAATTTTAGGTAAAAGGAGATAAAAAATGTTAGATTTATACGCTTTATTAGAAAAAATCAAACAAAGAGCGTCTTTATACTTAGGAAAAAAATCGCTCAGCCATCTCCACGTTTTTTTAGATGGCTATACCTTTGCGCGTCGTCAACTTGGTATTTCTATCACAGAACAAGAAAAACAGTTTGAGGAGTTTCAAGAGTGGATAGAAAATCGATTTAATCAAGCAGATACTCAATCTTGGAGTCGGATTATTCTTTTTTATGCTGAGGATGAAGCAGATGCACTAAATCGTTTCTTTGATTTATTTGAAGAATTTAAGAATTGTGAAAAGTTGCCAAAAGATAATGCAACAAATAACTACGAAATGTCGGATAATTTGAGTGTTGTAGCTGGAAATACTTGAGCGCGATCTCGATTTCTCCTTGGAATTCCTTGTAAATCGGTGGCTAAAGCTCCCCTCCCAAGACTTGTTGGGCCGTCAAGTTCAACTGCGGAAAAGTCGGCGATATCAGCGCTTGTTCCCCTTGAAAAATCCCAACTTCGACATACTCACCTGATTCTAGTCGTAGAACCGCTACTATCTCCTCTTGAGGGTCAACAATCCAATACTCAGGGATGCCCCGCGCTGCATATTGGGCTCGTTTACTAATGTAATCGCGATCGCGCCCAATTCTCCCAGGACTAACAACCT
>NZ_JAUBOJ010000736.1:0-1226 GCF_036700185.1 Microcoleus sp. BM001215392
ACTAGCCTGCTCTTGACTGTGCGGGGCTTCAGGTACTGTTGGTGTTGCGGTGTGGCTTCTGCGAAGCCAACGACCAACAGTACCTGGCCCCGCTGGAGTTGAGCAGTCTAGTCCTGAGGGGTTTACGAAGGGGCAACCAGTGGCGGCGCGCGATTTTTTTCTCTTGGCAATAAAAGCATAAATAAATTAAATCAAAAAACTACTTGACACAGATACAGGTTAGTGCATATGCTGAATGCAGGCTGAGAAATCAGCATCCAAAAGCGCAAAGCTGTGGGATGTGGTTGCAGTCGCAGGAGTTCTGGTTACGACCGATCGAGTCGTCGTTCAGTCGTAGCCGGTAACTCCTGCGAGTTCTGCAACTTCAGACCCACCCCCAGTAACACAAAAAAAGTTACTGGCCCAGAGTGTTGTTAGATTCGATAATTTCCAAAACGGAAATTATCGAGCAATGCTTCTTGTGCGCCAGATGCGTTATGTAAACGCCATCAAGCAAACTTACAAATCTGGATGTACTAAAATGACTCCTACTCATCGAACCACCGACAAACAAACAAGCAAGTCTCAGCGAGTTGCTATACTTTTGGATATTCAGAACGTCTCCTTAAAGCAATGGCAAGCTGAATTACTGCTGGATTTTGCCACATCAAAAGGGCGTTTAAATTGGCGAAAACTTTACTATAACTCGCAGTACCCAAATCAAGTTATCGCCAAAGATAACCTAGAAAAGCTGGGTTTTCAAGGCGTTGATGTCCCCGATCCAGGCGAAGATAGTGCAGACAAAGCATTGGTGTTTGGTTGTACTAAACTATTTGCAATTAAGACTCCTCCTGAGATAGTTATCCTGGTATTAGGAGATAGGGACTTTGCTGGTTTAATCGCCCTTTTGATTGCGGCGGGTAAAAAAGTCATCGTTTTTGCACGGCGCGACAGTACCAGCCAAAAAGTGATTAACCTTGTTGGTCAAAACAATTTTAATTATGTAGACGAATTGTCTAGCTTGGTAGCATCGAATAGTCAGCAGCAGATAAAAAATAGTCAGCCTCATCTCACTTACAATGAGGCTGTTGAGTATTTGATAGAAGCTATCAAAACAGCATCAAAAAAAGGCAAGCGCACATTGTTTAGCTGTATTGACAGTCTAATGCGTAACCTTTTCCCCAGATATCAGGGAGTAACTTCTGTTTGCAAACATCAGGGAAAAACATTTTCACGCTTTGGCGAGT
>NZ_JAUBOJ010000737.1:0-1216 GCF_036700185.1 Microcoleus sp. BM001215392
ACCGACTTTCGCTATGAGACGGGGATTTAAATCCCCGGCGGACTTGCGGACAAACACGAGGCCCCGATCCAACATTGCAACCATAAATTAAAATATCCGCACTGTCTGTAAAAGCACTCCGCCACTGTTGCAATTGCTGTGAATAAGCTTCTAAGTTATCCAAAGAAAAGCGGGTTTTTCCGATTTGCAAACTACCAGGACTGCCATGAGAAATGATGTGAATGCTGTCAATATTTGTTCGCAGAGATAAGACTTGAGTAATTTGGGCGATCGCATCCCTATCCCGATCTAAAATTACCACTTCTGTACCCGGTTTTACCCCGGTCATCAAACTTTGATAATCTTCAACTTGACTGTCGATAAATGCGATCGCACTTCCTGAAACTTGAGCATTTAAGTTTGGCATAATATACCTACTCATGCTAAAAAAAGACAATAGCTCTTCTGTTTCGCGACTCGCATCCGAAACTATTTCCGAAGCTTGTAGTAAGCATAGCACTTTGTCAAGAGAGTATCTGGCAGAGGAGTGCGTATGTTCTGGAGTTGTGAAACTGATGCAAATCGCACCTAAGTTGGTGGCATCAGTGTCCCGACGATCGCAAGTACAAACAGGCTGCCTCCCACAGCGATAGTTAGTAGATTCCATACCGAAAATCGATCGTTAGGATTGTGGTTGGGTGCGGCTAAACTGTTCAGTTCATTTACAGTCTCTTGAACTGGAAGCAAAACTATTACAGAGAAAAAACCAACTATAAAGTATGGTTTTGGCAGTTGGGCGCACAGCGCAAGCCCAAACCAAGCAACAGTCAGCAAAAATGGACTAAAGTTGGCATCAATACCGCGCAATTTAGCCCTATTTCTAATCTTCGTAATTAAGGAATAACAAAAAAGACCGTTAAAAACAGCTCTCCAAAATGGGCTAATGTTTGTTCCAGTTGCGGCTTTGAATAGCTGCCAGTTTTTGTAAAACCAAAAAATTTGATAGAGTCCAAAGGTTACTAGGGACATCACGAGCAACTTGAAGCGAGAAACAGGAAAAAACATGGGTTGTGAATTTTCGTACATATCAAACACCTCATTGGTTGATATATTAATAGTCGATCGAGACTTACAGCAGATTGCAGGTTTATGAAGTACATTTCAGATCGATGTTAAACCGGTAGTCCGGCAGGGGTTTAAACCCCTGCCTCAAAGCTGAAGTCCTCTCAAAGAGGAC
>NZ_JAUBOJ010000738.1:0-1213 GCF_036700185.1 Microcoleus sp. BM001215392
CCCCCTAGCCCCCCTTAAGAAGGGGGGGACCGGAATCTTCTCAAAGTCCCCCTTCTTAAGGGGGATTTAGGGGGATCTAGACTAGGCTATGAACGAGATTTATCAAGGCTTTCAGGCTTAAGTTGATACCAATGGCCATTGCCGTGTCTCTACGGGGATTTATCGATCCGGGGTGTAGTTCATAAACGTGGAAGTGGAATCTGCTATAAATCTAGGTATCAACCGGGTTTTTGAGAATCGTGCGTCGCGGGTTTAACGCTCTTGGCGGACGATCGCCCTACAACTGACCCAGGCCCGCTACGATCGACAATACTAAGTAAAAATTCTGTAAACTGCCTATAATGTTGCTGCATTTGAGTACCTGGCCCGAAGTAGAAGCTTATCTAGAGAGTTCCCGAGGCATCATTATCCCGATCGGCTCCACCGAACAACACGGGCCCACCGGTTTAATTGGGACTGACGCGATTACTGCTGAGGCGATCGCTCAGAGTGTCGGCGAAGCAGCCAATGCCTTAGTCGGCCCAACAATTAATGTAGGAATGGCCATGCACCACACCAGCTTTCCTGGGAGCATCAGCCTCCGACCGCAGACCCTAATTCTTGTAATCAGGGATTATATCACATCCTTGGCAAAAGCAGGATTTGAGAAATATTTCTTCATCAACGGTCACGGTGGCAACATTGCCACGATGAAAGCAGCATTTTCGGAGACTTACGCGCATTTGTCGGACTTAAATCTAACAAATGCCGATCGCATCCAGTGTCAAATCGGCAACTGGTTCATGTGCGGTTCAGTCTACAAACTCGCCAAAGAATTGTACGGAAACCAAGAAGGTTCCCACGCCACCCCCAGCGAAATCGCCTTAACCCAGTACCTTTATCCAGAAGCAATCAAGCAAGCACCGCTTTCAGAAGAAGTTGCATCCGGATACAAAATTTACGGTGCTGCTGACTTCCGCCGCCGATTTCCCGACGGTAGAATGGGTTCAAATCCAGCCTTAGCAACTCCCGAACACGGTCAACAATTTCACGAATTAGCAGTCAAAGAATTGACTAATAATTATTTGGAGTTTTTGAACTCAGATTAAAGTTTTTGCCGGAAAATCTTGATCGATCGGGTTTTCATCCGAGGCTTCTTCCCCCTAAATCCCCCTTAAAAAGGGGGACTTCGATCGGGTGCATCTCAATGTGGCAAGGGCGAAGCATGACCGCA
>NZ_JAUBOJ010000739.1:0-1202 GCF_036700185.1 Microcoleus sp. BM001215392
CCCCCAGCCCCCCCTTGGTAAGGGGGGGAGCAAGAGTTTGACTCGCAGTGCCAGGTATCGGAAACCTAGAACAGGCATGGCTTCGTGCAAAAAGTCTTCTTCACAAGTCTTAATAAAAATCTGTAACGCTTAGATGTTACACTTTACAAGTCTGAAATTCACACCGCAAGAGAAGAGTACCCCCTCGAAATTCAGACGCTAGACAAGAGTACCCCATCAGAAGAGTACCCCCTCGAAATTCACACGACGACGGGAGGTGTGCCTCTGGTGCTTTCTCTGAAAAAGTGAGGTCGCTGTAATACAACCATTCGTTATTTTTTCTCCAGCCTACCCGATCGCCAAACGCTTCCCATACTTTACTATCATATTCCCTAGTCCCCCCCAAACTTTGATAGATGCGCTTCTGCACGCTAAAGCCGAAGCGCCCATTGCTGTATTTTACCCAAAGTTGGTCGATGGTACGCAAGTCCTCGCAGGGAAAATTATCAATACTTTCTGTATTCAGCCATCCTTCTTCCTCTCTACCCGCCACCTTACACATCACTCTCGCTGTTTCCTCATCGGCTTCTTCCCACTTTTTAGCCGCCAATAAATTCCGCAAGTTTATATAATCCATCCCCACGGCTGAAATTACTCGCGTAGTCTCAGCAGCCACAGGTTTCGGTATCAGCAAATCCAACAAATCTAATTGCACTGTCTCCGCTTTGTTAGCCATCCCTAAATCCAAAGCCACAGGTTTCGGTATCAGCAAATCCAACCATTCCTGCACCGACTGCGGGCGATTTTGCGGTTCCAACTCCATCCCTTTTATAATCGCGGCATTCACCCTGTCGCTAATTTCTGAATTGAATTGCTTTGGCGGAGTTAAAGGAATATTTTGCTTTCTGAATTGCGACGGAAAGGGCAACTCACCAGTCAACATGACATAAAGCGTTGCTGCTAGGGAATAAACATCAGTATAAGCGCCAAGTTCGGCGCGTTTTTCTAATAATTCAATGGGTGCGTAACACTCAGTCCCGGAATTGCTATTTGTCCGCAATTTCCCCGGCGCTGTCACCTGTCGCGCCAAGCCAAAATCAATCAAAACTGCACCCCCCTGGCCCCCCTTAGTAAGAGAAGAACCCCCCTGGCCCCCCTTATTAAGGGGGGGAGAAGAGAAGGGGAAATTTTCTCTTACTCCCCCCCTTACCAAGGGGGGGCTG
>NZ_JAUBOJ010000740.1:0-1188 GCF_036700185.1 Microcoleus sp. BM001215392
CTATGGATCTTCATCTTGACAGACTGCTTAATCTACCCGATGTTACTGTTGAAAGTTGCATCCAATTTGAACCTGAGGTTGTCTTGAAACTGCGCTTTCTTCAGGAAGAAAGTAATTGTCGATACTGCGAGAGTCGGAGCGATCAATTGAATCAAAATCGACCTGTATTGATACGGGATCTATCGATTTTCGGTCAACCGGTTTATTTGCAAGTTCCACGTCGCCAATTTTACTGTAGGACTTGTCAGAAATACTTTACGGAGAGTTTGAGCTTTGTCGATTGGGAACGGCGATATACCCAACGTTATGAGAATTATATCTATCAGCGAGTTCAAGCCACGACAATCGAGAACGTCAGCAGAGAGGAAAACGCTTTGTTGGGATCAGGTACAGGGGATTTTAAATCATCGGTTTAATCTCTCAAAAAAGCAGACTGGGGAACGGTTAATCGTCTGAGTATTGATGAAGTAAGTAAACGCAAAGGTCATCAAGATTTTGTTACAGTTGTTGCCGACATTGAGCGTGGAAAATTGGTTGAAGTGATTGATAGTCACCAACAGGATGACATCATTAAAGTGCTTCAGCAGCAGCCGATTAAACTGCGTGAACAAGTCGAGGAAGTGAGTGTTGATATGTGGGGAGGCTTTCCCAAAGTCGTTCAAGAAGTGTTTCCCAATGCGCGGAGCGTATTTGACAGATTTCATGTCATGAAACCAGTCAATGAAGAATTAAACAAAGTGCGCAAGCAAACTCGAATGACCCTCAAGGGCAGTAAATTTATTCTTCTCAAGAACTGGGTTGATTTAACCCAGGAGCAGAAGGTCAAATTGGCAGACATCTTAAAACATTCAAAACGCTTGAAACTGGCTTATGAACTCAAAGAAGAGTTCAGAGATATTTTTGAACGTTATGAGACGGTCGAAGCTGGGAAAAAGCAACTCCTTGTATGGCTAAAAAAAGCTCGTTCGGTTTACTGTGATGTCCTCACAACGATTCGTAATCATCTGGATGGAATCTGCAACTATTTTTTGAACCGAACCACGAGTGGCGTGATGGAAGGAATTAACAATCGAATCAAGTTGATTAAGCGGCAAGCCTATGGCTTTGTGAACTTTGATAACTTTCGAGCAAGGCTATTAGCTTGCTTTTCTGATTAGGTTTGCTTATCACCTTGACTCCAGAAGAGCC
>NZ_JAUBOJ010000741.1:0-1186 GCF_036700185.1 Microcoleus sp. BM001215392
GGGACTTTGAGAAGAATCTTGTCCCCCCCTTATTAAGGGGGGCTAGGGGGGATCGGATTCTATGCAGCCTCATAAAAAATTGGTATCAAAGAAGCCGGATATCTGAACCCCTGGCAGAATTTGAAACTATGAAAAAGACTTTTATATACAGTTTTGTTGTTGTTTTTCCGGTGTTGCTTGTTAGCTGTGGAGTGTTTGCAAAGAAGCAAAACAGCACTTATAAAACCGAACTAGACACCAGCGCGACTGCCCAGAAGACTGAAATTGTTAAAGGCAAAGACTTAAAAGGCGCACAGTTTAACGCCGTTGACGAGCAGGGGAGAAAGCTGAATTTTCAAATCAAAGATGTTGAACTAGACCCAAAAGATCCCGAAAAGGAAACCTATCTTTATACAGTCTTTTATCTAGATTCTGCTGATTCTAAATGGAAGAATTTGTGTACTCCTGATGCCGAGAATGTCGCCAAGGCAATTCCGCTGACGGGTTCGTGGGATGAGACAGGAAAGCACACTGAATCCAGCGAGCTCGTGACATTAGGCTGTACGAGTGGAGTTCTAGCTAAGTGCGTTCGCTTCGGCTACAAACCTTGGAAGAATGTCAATGGAAAGTCACTCCGAGACTATCACCAAGCTTGCACGCGCATGACACGGGCCGATTACTGCGGCAACGGCAAAGGCCACACGCGAGAAGGGACTCCCATTGACATTTATGACGTGCTTGGTATTCAAAAGAAAACTGCCAACACCGGAATGGTGTTTGAAGCAGCTTGGAGTCCAGAGGGTGCGACTTTTATCAATCGACCGAGATGGTATGATACATTATCTGAAATTCGCCAAGAATGTCCTAACAAACTTAAGGATCGCATTAATGAGAGCGGTGGTTGGACAACTGCTGAAAAAGTGAAACAGAATCGATCGGATTCGTTGCTGTTCAATGATTCGCTGGTAAGAAAAGACCCTTAGCTTCAGGTACAGTAACAACAAGCTCGTCAACCAATTTCTGATATCTTTGTCAGTGATTTGGTCAAAGTCTTCAACAAGTGCCGATTTCAATGCTGTTTACTGATTGTACTTCATGCAGTTGAAAATACCTGTAATTTTACCTATAATTAAGAAATACGAACAAATCTTGAATAAACAGTGAAAAACCAGAGTTTGCTTAGTTTGATGAACTGGCTGCAACCCAA
>NZ_JAUBOJ010000742.1:0-1176 GCF_036700185.1 Microcoleus sp. BM001215392
GATAAACGCAGATAATTTTAGGGTGTTTTCCGATTTTTGCAATTCAAGTCTATTGAAAGCGATCCTCTAGGATAACCCTTTTTATCTTGCTAATAGGCTAGCACTAAAATGTCTGACTGACAACAAATCTCGCGAGTTCACCTGCGGCTGCGTTTGAGAGAGCTTTCCGTGATTTAAGGAGATGAATCTTCAAATTATATTAATTATCTCATTGGGAGTCAAATGTTAGCTTTCTAGGGCGATCGTACCGGAACTAATGGCAAACAAAAATCAAGAAAACTTTATAATGTAACAGAATGTAAAGTTTATTGGCGCCTAGCTAAGTATCGTTAATTAAATAATTTACACATATTTGTGGGATGGGCGGGAGAGCCCGTCCTTTCTGGACGGACGGGACGCCCATCCCACAAGAATAATAAAAATTGTAAGTTATTTAATTCTCATTCCTAAGTATCGTTAATTATTGATCTGGGCGATTGGGCCAAGAGGGATGGCTGCGCCGCGCGTACTCAAAGTCGCAGGTGCATTCATTAGTCATTTTACGGAAAGTTTTCTCAAATCTAGAGATTATAATTCTTCGCGTTTCCCAACATATTTTAATACCCCAGCCAGCACAAATATGCTGCCAAATATCCATCCAAACCAGCGATCGTCTTGACTTACCTTCAACGATTTGCGATCGGGATTTGCCACAAAATCATTAATTTTATTAGCAATATCATTTTTATTCCCCCAAGCAGTGTGGTAATTCGTAAACGGAATTTCGCCCGATTTGGTTAAAAGTACCACTCTGCTGCTACCCTTCCTACCTGTGGTAACTTTGCCTCCCAGTAAATTATCCAGAGATATTTCTTGAGTCTTTGAACTCGACAAGCTTGATTCTGTTAGTTGACAATTGCCTTGCTGAGATTCTATTTTCTGGCAACTTAAAGTTGTATTTTGTGCCGAAAAAACCAGCCACAATCCAACAACAATGAAGGGTACGCTAGACAATAAATCCAGCCAGATGTTAGAACTTTGAATTTTTAGTTCATTATATGGTGTTCCCTGGAGTTTTTTCATAAATTCATCCTGTTGATGACACAAAAACTTGAATTGCTGATTTTTGTGTGGTTTCCATTCTATAGCGATCCTAAATCATTTGCAAACAAATCTGGTTTCACTAATTGTGATTAA
>NZ_JAUBOJ010000743.1:0-1167 GCF_036700185.1 Microcoleus sp. BM001215392
GTCCGCCAGGGAATCAATTCCCCCTCTTATAGCGAAAGTCCTCTCAAAGAGGACTCATGATTTCTTCAGTCGTGTTCAGACGACTTTCGCTTTGAGGCAGGGGTTTTCAACCCCTGGCGGACTATAGGTTTTACCTTAAGTTGACACCTATGGGCAATGCCGTTTCCCTACCGCGATCGATCGCACGATGTACTTAACCAACTGTAATTTCGACAGTCAATTTTTTTCAAACTTTTGTGGAGTGGGCATCCTGCCCGCCCAAAACGTTATTTAATCCTGAACAACTTAGCACTTGGATAATTGTATGATGAATCAAGAAACTGCAACTCATCTCATTCACGATCGCCACGAGCGCGGTCATACCAACATTGCTTGGCTCAATAGCTATCATACCTTTTCTTTCAGCAACTTTTACGACCCGAATCGCATGGGATTTCGCAGCCTGCGAGTCATTAATGACGATCGCGTCACTGCGGGTGCGGGCTTCGGTACTCACGGCCACAGTGACATGGAAATTATCACCTATGTGTTGCAAGGCGCGATCGAGCATCGAGATAGCATGGGAAATGGCACTGTCATCTATCCTGGAGAAGTGCAAATTATGAGTGCTGGAACTGGTGTCACCCACAGTGAATTCAACCACTCCCAAACTGACCCGCTGCATTTCCTCCAAATATGGGTTTTACCCGACCAAAACGGACTAAAGCCCAGATACGAACAGCGATCGTTTCCATTAAAAGAAAAGCACGGTGAGTTCCATTGCATTGCTTCTAAGAATGGAAAAGATGGCGCTGTTACGATTCACCAGGATGTTGAACTATATGCTGCGATTTTAGAATCTGGTGATGTCGTTCGCTATCATTTGCCACCGCATCGTTATGCTTGGCTGCAAATTGCCGGGGGAATTGCCGAACTCAATGATGAAGAATTGAGAGAGGGCGATGGCGTTCAAATTAGGGGGGAAGAAGAACTCGAAGTTAGTACCCAATTCGGTGCTGAAATCTTGCTATTTGACCTCGGATAATCTCTTAGTCGGCGTCCGGCGGACTTCGTGTGACAAGTAGCGGTTTCCAACCGCCGATCGCACTCATCGCCGCCGATAGATTCCGGGGGCGATTCCTGTAGCCGCTCGAAAATGCTTGTTGAGATGACTTTGATTGGAAAAAC
>NZ_JAUBOJ010000744.1:0-1146 GCF_036700185.1 Microcoleus sp. BM001215392
CTGGTACAACTTATACTTTCACAGTTACACCCACTGCAACTGGTAATGTCACCGTTGATATCCCCGCAAATACAGCGATTGATACCGTTGGCAATAACAACACCGCAGCCACTCAACTAACTCGCACCGCCGATATTATCGCACCAAATGTCACCTTAACATCAACATCACCAACTAACACAAACGCACCATTTTTAGTAACAGCAACCTTCAGCGAAACCGTCACAGGATTTACCGCCAGCGACGTTAACCTGACTAACAGTACGATTAGCAATTTCACAGGTAGCGGCACAACTTATACCTTTGATGTTACACCAACTACTACTGGCGCTGTCACCGTAGATATTCCCGCAGCTACAGCCACAGATACAGCAGGTAACAACAACACCGCAGCCACTCAATTAACTCGCACTGCCGATATCACCGCACCCACAGTAGCCTTAACATCAACATCAACACCCACAGTAACTGGCTTATTTACCGTCACAGCAACCTTCAGTGAAAATGTCACCGGCTTTGATACTACTGATATCAGCGTAGCCAATGCTGCTGTCGGAAACTTCGTCACAGTTGATGCCAAAACTTACACTTTTGATGTCACACCCACTGTTAGTGGTAATGTGACAGTTGATATTCCCACAGCCAAAGCCACAGATGCTGCGGGTAACAATAACACCGCAGCCACTCAACTAACTCGCACTGCTAATATCACCGTACCAACTGTTGATGTCATCCCACCTACTGCTAACTTGGCGGCAATTTCTAACATTACTACAGCGGGTGGTACAAGTCAGACGTTGACAGTTACTTTCAGTGATACTAGTGGAGTTGATGTTAGCAGTTTAGATAATTCTGATGTTGTTGTAAATTGGTCAGGTGGTGCTATTCCTGCTACCTTTGTTAGTGCCAATCCTAATAGCAACGGTACGCCTCGCACAGCGACATATTCGTTTATTGCACCTGGTGGAACTTGGGACAACACTGATAATGGAACTTACACAGTTAATTTGCAAGCATCGCAAGTGAGGGATACTGTTGGCAATTTGTCTGCTGCTAGCAGTTTAGGTAATTTTAGTCTGAATATTCCCGCACCTGTCACCACACCAACTCCGGTAACAACGCCAACTCCGGTAACAACGCCAACTC
>NZ_JAUBOJ010000745.1:0-1135 GCF_036700185.1 Microcoleus sp. BM001215392
TAACTAATAACTTATATGCGGTCATGCTTCGCCCTCTTCCAAAACCAGATGCACCGAATCAGATAAGGTTTGTAGTGAGGACTTTAGTCCGCATCCATCCCAGGACTGAAGTCCTTAATACAAACCGATTAAGTAGTGAATGCGGACATGAGATTAACTCTAGCTAGCGAGTGGGCCGATCGAACTGCTGTACAGTTTTCCGCAAGTAAACGCAGTGGCGCGCGCCCTGACTCGCAGGCGTGGTGAATGATTCAACTGACTCAAGCGTACCGCCCAAACGCTCGATCGCACTTTGCAACTCTGTCTCTTCCTCCAGCGTCCAATTTCCCCGGTAAAGTACCGCCAAACCGCCATTTTTTAGGAAAGGCAGCCCGTATTTAGCACACAGAGAAGCTGCTCCAACGGCTCTCAGAAATGCAATATCGTAAGCTTGTCTGTGCTGCGGTTGTCGGGCAATTTCATCGGATCTTCCCAGCAAAGTCGTAGCATTTTTTATCCCTAAAGACGGCAAAATCGTGTCCAAGAAAGTAATTTTCTTGCGAGTTGAATCCAGGAGAGTGACTGATAAATGTGGAAGGGCGATCGCGATCGGCAACCCCGGAAAACCGCCACCAGTCCCGATATCGATCGCTTTCAACGGCGACTCAGCGGGAATTTCGGCATTTTCAGCCGAATTGTGATGAGGTGGCAGCAGTCTGGTAATTCCCCTCAGAGAATCCCACAAATGTTTTTCCCAAAACTCGACAGGTTCAGTAATTCGAGTTAAATTCAAGGAACGATTGCCTTCAACAATTAACTCGTAAAGCCGCTGAAATTGTTGTTGCTGCGACTCATCCGGCTGCCAATTCAGCGTTTTTTGCCACAACTCATTCATTTCCGGCAATACAGACATTTTAATCTCATTCATCAGATGCTATTTCCACTCTTTTCTTCAGTCCGTGTCGGCGGACTTTATTTATATAGACGCGAATTGTATTCGCCTTTTTCTTCTCTTCTCTTCAGTCGGCGTCCGGCGGACATCGTGGGTGCATCTCACTGTTGAAGAGGGCGAAGCATGACCGCATATAAGTTTATTAGTTGTAATCTCATATTGACTGCGGTCATGCTTCGCCCCTACAAACATATTTGCTTGCGC
>NZ_JAUBOJ010000746.1:0-1116 GCF_036700185.1 Microcoleus sp. BM001215392
CCAGGGTTAGTGATAGTGCTGAATTTGCTAACGCCGTTGCTAGGGAAGGCGCCTTACCACTACTCGCCTTGGCTTTGATGCGGGGTCAACAAGTTAGAGAATTATTAGAAAAAACGAAAAATATCATCGGCGCTAAATCTTGGGGCATCGGCATCCTCGGTTTTGTCCCCCAAGCCGTGCGAGATGAACAATTAAAAGAAGTCCTGGAAGTTAAGCCACCCTTTGCCTTAATAGCTGGCGGACGCCCTGACCAGGCAGCACATCTAGAAAGTCAAGGCATTGCCACTTATCTTCATGTGCCTGTCCCTAATTTACTCAAAATGTTCATCGAACAAGGGGCAAGGCGCTTTGTGTTTGAAGGGCGGGAATGCGGTGGTCATGTAGGACCTTTAAGTAGCTTTTTGTTGTGGGAAAGTATGATTTCTACGCTGTTAGAAGTCGTGCCGCCCCCCCCAACCCCCCTTACTAAGGGGGGGGAACAAGAAAGAAAATCTTTCCTTCCCGCTTGGTAAGGGGAGGGACAAGAAAGAAAATCCTGCTTCCCCCCTTACCAAGGGTGGGAAGAGGGAGAAAATCTTGCTTCCCCCCTTACCAAAAGGGAAATAAATCTTGCCTCCCCCCTTACCAAGGGGGGCTGGGGGGGTGCTTTCTCAACAGCTACGGGAAGCATTAGCAGCATCAGGAAAAGAGCGAATTCGAGACTTAGTGAAAAATCCCCTGAGATGTTCGCTATTGTGCGGCACTTGGCAATCCTTGGATGGGGATTTGCCGGATACTAAGGCTAAACTTTATCAGCGGTTTGTGACTACTTTGTATCAGTGGAAAAAACCGCACTTGAATTGGATTCAGCAGCAGGATTTGAATGCGGCTTTGGGTAAATTGGCACTTTCAGGGATGTTAAATGAAACTGCGCGGTTTCAGTTGCGAGAAAGTGTGGGATATCGGGTGATGGGTGCATCGCAGTTTGAGTTAGCTTGTCGTTTGGGTTGGCTGAATTTAGTGGCGAGGGATGCGGAGACGCTGGAAGGGATTTATGCTTTTTACCATCCGACTTTTCAGGAATATTTTGCGGCGTTGGCGGTTGAGGATTGGCACTTTTTCTTGAATCATATTCCT
>NZ_JAUBOJ010000747.1:0-1110 GCF_036700185.1 Microcoleus sp. BM001215392
GAATTTCAGCAGCTTTGCCGACTGGTGTAAGCACAAAGATAGTCTTTCAGAATCGACAAGACATACAGTTGAAGTGCTGTTAAAAAAAGCTGGCACTTCCGACTGCAATGAAGCCGAGAAGGTACTTTTAAACCTCACTGAACTAAATCTCGAATACAATCAAATTATCGATATCAGTCCGCTGTCGGCACTCACCAACTTGACCAAATTGTGCCTTTTATCCAATCAAATTACCGACATCACTGGGCTGTTGGGACTCACCAACCTCACAGAACTCGATCTCGACAACAATCAAATTACCGATATCACCCCGCTGTCAGGACTCACTAACCTGACCGACCTGGATCTTCAATACAATCAAATTACCGATATCACCCCGCTGTCAGGACTCACCAACCTGACATGGCTGAGGCTCGAAGACAATCAAATTACCGATATCACTGGGCTGTTGGCACTCACCAACCTGACATGGCTGCATCTCAAAGACAATCCAATTACCGACTTAAATCTGTCGATCGAACTTGCCCAAAAATACCTAAGCCTATCGACGACGCCAATTGATTATCAAACAGCTATAGAAACTGTGAAAAAATTCTATGCAGCTATCGATCGAGAAGCACCCCAAGTCATTGTTTGCAGCAGTCCGCAGGTAGCTTCTATAAAAATACCCAAACAACTCAAAATCTCCTGGAACTCGCAACTTCAAAAATGGGAAATAGTGGTGGGCAATTTAGTAAGGAGAAACAGATTGTTGAATGAATTATTTCAATTGGTGGACGTAGGATTTTCCGCTGGGGTTCGGCGTACTTTGTGGACAGAAATAAAAATAATACAGGAACCCTCAGCCGATGATGATATACTCGTCTATTCAGAATTTCAGGACTTGTTAGAAAATTACCGACAATCGCTGGGAGGTGATATCATCGCAGATTGTTACTATATAAGCCCACTAACCCCTAGGGATCTGGTCAAGGAAATCCATTTTACTGAATTTTTAATTTCTAAATTTGGTGTTACTATCGACCAGAAATCACAAGAAATATTTCGCTGCAAGCAAGAGTTGTTGGAAAATTGCGGTTGGATATTTCCATTTGAGAAATTTTGCCTAAT
>NZ_JAUBOJ010000748.1:0-1095 GCF_036700185.1 Microcoleus sp. BM001215392
CCTGTAGAATTGGATGTGGAAGCCACAGTTAACCAGATTGGGCGACAGGGCATTTTGTTAAGTCTGGTGTTGGTGCCGCGCCGGGTCAATCGATCGCAATTGCTGTTATTAATCGATTGCGGGGGTTACAGTGAGGAAAGGGTGGAGTTGACAGCGGCGTTTCTCCAGCAAATTAAGGCAAAGGTGCGGTATGTAGCTTGGCTAAATCCGATGCCGGAGTCGTGTTGGGAGGGGACGACGGCGGGTAAGGTGGCGCGGGGATTGCAGCGAGCGATCACCCTGTTGCGAGCGATCGCACCGCCTCACGCTGTCTCATTTATTGAGTATGCAGGAGGAGATAGAGCATTTATTTCATCGTTGTGTAGATTTGGTGGAAAAAAAGCAGTTAAAAAATCCTTATCGGCGATCGAACATTTTGAAAATGCATCAAGAGTTCCATCCCGAAGTTGATTGTTGAAATGCGATTAACTAAGGAAAGAATCAAGAAAGGAAATTTGCAGATATAGGACTACATTATAATTTTTGATAAGTACACAGCACCTCTGTTTTCTCAAGTTCAAAATCTACTGTTAAAAAACGCCAATCTTCGCCCAACCCGCGACTTACTCCTACCCAGACTCATCTCAGGCGAAATCGACCTAGAGAACCTCAACATCAACACCAGCCAAATCGCCGCCTAAGCTCATATAATATAGATAGATTCCACCAACACACTCTACCAATTACCCACCCTCGCTTGCATTAGAACAATTATGGTACTGACAAAACCTATATCAAAAACCATCACCAGCTTAGACAACCTAGAAGAAAGATTTAATCTCCGTCCTACAGAAAATGCAGAGTTCTTTCCTGAATGGAATCAAAACTTACCCGAACTCACCGACTTAGAAACAGCCACATTAGACCAAATTAAAAACCGATTTATTCGTCATCGAAAACGCGGTTCCTTAGCCGAAGGAACCATCAATCACTTAGTTATTTCTCCCTTATTAACCCTAGCAGGCTTATACGACGAACCCTTCTTTGTCACCACAGAACCGGAAGTTGAACTCTTCCTAGAAGACAGAGACGAAATACTCAGAGGACGCATCGACA
>NZ_JAUBOJ010000749.1:0-1089 GCF_036700185.1 Microcoleus sp. BM001215392
AGATTGGGTGATTTGGGCGATCGACCAACATTCACGCTCTGACGCACCCTACGGCTGATGTTTCAACTTGAGAAAGGCTATAAGTACACTTTCGGGAATAACTGGTAACAACCATGAGCAACGAAAGATTTATTATTAGACAGATGACGCTGGCGGATTTAGAATTAGCTATCCAGTGGGCCGCCACAGAGGGATGGAATCCAGCGATTAACGATGCAATTCCTTTTTACGCTGCTGATGCGAGTGGGTTTTTGATTGGAGAGATTGACGGAACTCCGATTAGCAGCATTTCGGCGGTAAGATATGGTGACAGCTTTGCATTTATCGGTTTTTATATTGTGCAACCTGCTTGGCGGGGACAGGGTTATGGTTTACAGACTTGGAATGCCGCCATGAAATTAGTAGGCGATCGCCCTACTGCTTTAGATGCCGTATTACAGCAAGTAAATAACTACAGTAAATTTGGCTTTAAACCAGTTTATCGCGATTTACGCTATCAAGGAATAGGTCAAGCTGGCGTTATTCCTGAAGGCGTTGTTTTGCTGACAGATATCCCTTTTGCTGATGTAGTGAATTACGACGCTCTATATTTTCCTGCATCTCGTCGGGCCTTTCTAAATGCCTGGATTAATCATTCAGAACATCAAGCTTATGGTATGGTTCTGGATGGCAAATTGTGTGGTTATGGAGTAATTAGACCCAGCTACACAGGTTTTAGAATTGGCCCGTTGTTTGCGAATTCGACCGAGATAGCTGAAAGGTTATTTATGGCTTTGATTGCTCGTGCAGAAAATCAGCCAGTATTTATAGATGTACCGAATATTAACACTCAGGCGATCGCCTTATTTGAAAGTCGAGCAATGCAACCCATATCTGAGTGTGTGAGGATGTACACCCACATACCAAATATTGAAATAAATCACATTTTTGGGTTGACAACTTTGGAATTAGGCTAAAATTACTAGGACTTGCGCACTGTCAAGGTGTAGCAAGGGTTTTGAGACTTGTGTTGAGGGGTAAGTTGATTCGGGTGTGTCAGATTGGGTGATTTGGGCGATCGACCAACATTCACGCTCTGACGCACCCTAC
>NZ_JAUBOJ010000750.1:0-1066 GCF_036700185.1 Microcoleus sp. BM001215392
TGGACAACATGGTAACTTTTGTAAAGTTTTTATTAAGTATTGTGGTTGGGCATGGACTGGGGGGTTGTAAGGGCGATCGCTTAAATATTAGAATTGAGGCTTAACGTACAAATGCCAGACTCGTTTCACTACTTCTGCATCTGCTTGAGAAATTTGCCCGATTTTCGCCAGCAACAAAGACTTTTCCAAACAATCTAATCTAGATAAACGCACTGTTGAAGCAATACGCAAACCGCTGGCTTGCCAATCATTAAGAAATACATCAGTTTGGCTGCGGGGTTTTGCAGAGGTGACGGCTGCTGCTACCACATCCTCGCCATCCAACCACAATAAAAGTATGGGACGTTTTTTAGAGCCTGCGCCACCTGTAAAGGGAATATTTGCTACCCAAAAATCACCCGGTTCAATAGTCATCATAAAGTCCTTCGTCTTCGGGTGCGTAGCTGTTCAAAAAAGCCTCGTGGCTGCGAGTAATAGCTGAGTCAATTAAAGATTCTTCGCCATCAAGTACCGAAAACTCGGTTAGTTCAGGATAAGTCAAAAAATCTTCGGCTGTAGCTGCTATATATGGTGCTAGTATTTTATGGCGTTCTGCGATCGGCAACCTAGCAATTTCTGTAAGTGAGAGCTTGAGAGTAGGTGCGGTTGTTGGCGAATTGTTAGATTCAGAACTTTCGCTAGCTAACTGCTTTTTGTGTTCCGCTTTTTGCACCAGGAATTGTATAAAGTCTAGAACTTCTTCTTGTTTCTGAGTTGGCAACTGTCGCAGATTCTCTAATACTGCTTGCTCAAAATTAATTGTTTCTGGCATATGAATTACCTTCCTTAAGCGTCGATCGGTTTATTTGTCACGCAGCTAAGTTTCATTTCCTCAACTAAAGAGCCTAATTGCGGGTTGGGGCGAAGTAAATGCTATAATGTATGAGTAATATCTGAACTCCAAATTAAAGCTTTTACTCATCTAACTCCGCCATCAAGTCAGCAATTACCAGCGCGTTAATATTGTAACAAGTCTATCCTGCAACGCCAACTAACCATCGCCTTGAACCTCAATAGTATAACTGTA
>NZ_JAUBOJ010000751.1:0-1065 GCF_036700185.1 Microcoleus sp. BM001215392
ACGGGATTGTGGGATTTTTGATAATTGATTTATGGTTGGGGAATTTGTGCTTGGGATTTCTCGTTGGGATTGGGCTCTCGCTTTCGGGTTTAATATTTTGCACTTATTTCATGAATTTTCGCCCGAATGCTTCGCCCCTACGGGATTATTCGATTTTGGGTAATTGATTTATTTCTGAGGTTTTTTATGGAAGTTGGTGTTGCGATCGCACTTTTGGATAGAATAATGTTCGTCATCGTGCCATTTTAACGGATTTTCCACTATATATTTTCTGATATTATCATAAGCTCGTTCATCGCGAATAATTTCTTCATAATAACCCTGTTGCCATATTGTACCAGAATTCCTAGTTAGGCGATTGACTCTACGCGTTACTATTGATTTAAAGTTTTGTACTAATGCCCCTAGTGAACCTGATTCTGTTCCTTTGGGCAATGTAGATATCCGATCGGAGGATACAGGTTGGATTATCGGCTGTTTGAATAATTGATTTTTGTTAGTAGTATTGGCGTCAACAATCAAAATAATTCCGTGTAGATGGTTTGGCATAATCACAAAAGCATCTAATTCTATAAAAGGAAAATGCTGTGGCAAGCGCTGCCAACAAAATTCAATGGTTTCACTAATCAAATTAAGGTGCATTGCTCCTGCTACAATTTCACCAAACAAACATTGTCTTTCGTAACTGCAAATTGTGATATAGTAAGCTCCTGGTTGTGCATAATCATAACCTTTTAGTCGAATGGTTTTTCGATGATGGATGTCAGGGTTATATTTCATCGTTTTCTTGATTTTGTCATCTTTAACAATTTTATTTGAGCGGCCCCTACGGGTAATCCGATTTTATCAAAGTAGTTTGGATAATGTCAATTGCCAATTATCAATTCCAATTGTATCAACCTCGGAGGGGCGAAGCATTTGGGCTAAAAATCATAACTGGTGCGCGTGAATAATTGCCCAAATGCGCAATTGCAATTGTATCAACCTAGTAGGGGCGAAGCATTTGGGAGAAAAATCATAAATTGTGCGCGTGAATAATTGCCCAAATGCTTCGCCCAGCCCCAC
>NZ_JAUBOJ010000752.1:0-1051 GCF_036700185.1 Microcoleus sp. BM001215392
TTAGTTATAATCCCATATTGACTGCGGTCATGCTTCGCCCCTACAAACATATTTGTCTGGCGCCAGATGCACCCAGGCTATCGGACATCACCCGCTATCTTAAACTGTTTTCCAACATAACTCAATGAATCTGCTAAATGCTTGTGCCAATAATTCCAACCCACATCCGGGCCGACAATTCCGTGCCCGCCAGGAAATTTGTTAAACTCGTTAGAGATGCCCAAACTATTTAATTGTTCGTGAAATTGTTGCGTAGAAGTCAGAAATTTTTCGTCTGCTTCCCCCGCATCTAAATAAGCCCGCAGTCTCTGTCTGTCTGCGGTAGAAAGTTTCGGTACTAAATATTTAGGACTGTTAGCTTTGCCGCTTTGATCGGTAAAATAACCGCTGTGGCTGAACAGAATATTAAAATTATTTAAATATCGCAAACCGATATTAAAAGCTCCCCAACCCCCCGAAGATTGTCCTCCCATTGCCCAAAATTTGGGGTCTTCCAGCGTTCTGTAGCGCGATTTTACGATTTGAACCAACTCGGAGCCGATCGCACTTCCTACCTTGCCGTTGGGCCCGTCAAAATACTGCGGGTCCCACAAAGGACTCGTGCCGCGATTGTCATTTCCGTCGGGAGTAATTACAATTGACGGCGGCAATCTTTTGGTTTTATATAAATCGTGGAGCACGGAAGTAACAGCAGCTTTGTCTTGATAGGCGCGCGCATCTCCGTGCCCGCCGTGTAGCAAAACAATCACTGGGTAGCGCTGTTTGGGATTTTTTGCGTACCCAGGCGGTAAAATTAAGCCGTAGGTGCGCTCTGAATTCATAGCTGCACTTTTATATGTTTTGAGTTCAAATTTTAAGTCGGCATCGGCTATGATTTTCGGAGGGTCTAATTGAGGTGCTCCAGCGATAAAAACGTACCAGTATCCAGTCGCACCTAGCAGGAGGATTGTACCCGCACTGATACCTAAAACTTTTAAGAGCCACTTAGGCATAATGTTAGTTGACTGTTGACTGTTGACTGTTGACTGTTGACTGTTGACTGTTGACTGTT
>NZ_JAUBOJ010000753.1:0-1037 GCF_036700185.1 Microcoleus sp. BM001215392
TATCAAATCTGGTCAATTAATCATAATATCCGGGGAGGGGCGGGTTTGTGGGAACTCTGATAGTTTATTAAAAATATTAATCAACCCGCCCTTACAGAACATCTCCTTTTTAGGTTGGGCTGATGTTTTGAGGTTTTTTAGCGATTAAGAGGGCTGGCAATATTTGATATTTCACAGCAATACCCGCCGCCACAAATAACCCAATAATCAACGCTCCAATTCCTACGGGACTCGGAATCCAGAAAGTCGCCTCCAAATAGTTAACTTCTCCGGGTTTCAGCTTCCAAACTAACTGCTTTCCCTGCTGATAGCTTTGGGGAAGGAGCGCACCGGCGACATTCGTTTCAATATTTTCGGCACCCCAAGGCGTGTTCAAGCTAAAGTCTAGCTCCAAAAGTCCCCCCGGATTCAGCAGAGGACTGCCGTTTGAGGAAACCAGAGCCAGGGAGCGCAAATCCAATTCCCAACTTAACCGATTTCGCAGCACCAATAACAAATTATTCTGCTTGACCTTCAGGTGAGATTCAAACTTCGGCAAATCGGTTTCTAGGGGACTTGCGACCCGAGATTTGGCGGTTTGTGCGATCGGATTGTAAAATTGGTTGAACTTGTCTTCTAATTCGGCTCCATTATTGAATGGAATCGTCACTATAACTTCTCTCTCAGAAAGCCGTTTAGTTTTTCCGTCGAGCAATCTCGCGCGGCGTTCTACACTTTTTAACCAATCTCCAACTGTTTCGCTGCTGAAGCTGGTCAACCTTTCACCTAGTTTAATGTGCTGCACGATGGCGCCATGAGTTTGACTGTCAAAGTTGACTCCGACATCGTACTGAACGCATCCAGTCACTAGATTTAAAATGCAAAAAACCAAAGGTAAAAGAAACAAGAAGTGTTGTTTCTTCTTCCCATTTCCATCCTTGACATTTTGCTCTTTCATCTTTATTCCCCTGTTTTTCCCTATTTGCATGAATTAGAAAAGCCTGGTTTGATCGTTCGGAATGCGAGTCCTCTGATTTAGATAGGACTAAAGTCCGAAC
>NZ_JAUBOJ010000754.1:0-1035 GCF_036700185.1 Microcoleus sp. BM001215392
TTGAAGAGGGCGAAGCATGACCGCATATAAGTTATTAGTTATCATCTCATATTGACCGCGGTCATGCTTCGCCCCTACAAACATATTTGACAAACCCAGATGCACCCATGACGATCGAACTTTCTCGTGTGGATGCGATCGCCTACAATATTACAACTCCATCGGCCCCAAATACTTAGTTAAATAAGGCGAAAACACCTCATAAATCAGCGTCAGCGGCTTCCCGTGATGCCAAAACAAATAGTGTCGCCCCCAAAAAGGCCCCGACTGTTGAAAAGCCGACTCCAAAACCACCGACTCACCGCAATAAATGCCTTGCACGTCGCGATACAATTCTGTTCGCAGGCGCGCTAAACTTGCCCAAATTGGCAAAGATTTATTTTCCAAATATTCATCTACGTGACTCGCTTCCCACCAAGAAGTCGCGTAGGCGAGGCGCTGTCCCGAAGCTGTACGCAGCCACACTTGACGGCGCAGGCGCGGCCCTGGAACCGCCACAATTTGCGCAGGCGCACCGTCTGCGCCTTCACCCACCAACGACATATCGATCACATCTACTTCTGTGGGTTCCCCTGTCAGCAGTTGCAGGTGACGGGTGGGGGAACCGTCGCCCAAGAGCAGTATTTGCCATGCCGGTGCTAGCTTGGTGTGGGGTAAACCCTTCTGTACTGCGTCTTGGTCTCCTTCCCACAGGGGGTTGAGAGCGTGCCAGGTTTGGCTGTTTTTAGGTGTAAATGTTGCAGTCAAGGGTCTTTACAAAACTTAATTTTTTGTTTATTATAGCGCTTCTGCAATTATCAAGTGACAAGTCAAAAATCCCTAATCGATCGACTTATGGCGATCGCCCAGATGATTTTGAGCGAATTAGTTATAATACAGTTCGCGATCGCACTCCGACTCTCATAACCGGGTTTTGTGCGAAATCTGCGGGTGACAACACCTGTTTTCGTAAAAAAACGCTTTTTCGCTACCCGTGCTTCAACAGTTGACAGTTGACAGTTGACAGTTGACAGTTGACAGTTGACAGTTGACAGT
>NZ_JAUBOJ010000755.1:0-1031 GCF_036700185.1 Microcoleus sp. BM001215392
CCCTAGCCCCCCTTAGGTCGGGGGGGACATGAAGGGAGGGGAGTTGAATGGGTGGCTGGATGCGATCGAGGCGATCGGATAAAATATTAGGCTGCATAATTCAGTCGTTGTGCTTACTTATATTTTAGCATAAAGATCGCACTTTTCTACTTATTCCAAAAGGGCGATCGCGACGCTAATAGTTGTATCTTGGATACAAATGCTATAATAAGTGTTATTTCCAATCTCGATCGCCTTGCTCATACACTAAAGCTATGCCACGTCTTGACCTCTATCACTCCGTCGTCAAAGCTGCTCTTATCAAAGATGGCTGGAGGATAACTGACGATCCGCTTCAGCTTCAGTATGAAGGCTTTAACCTATATGCCGATCTTGGTGCCGAGAGACCTGTTTTTGCAGAACGGCGGGCTGAAAAAATTGCGGTTGAAATTAAAGGATTTGGCAGTCCATCGCCAATTTCTGAACTTGAAAAGGCAGTCGGACAATACGCTCTTTATCGTTTTCTGCTGCAACGCATTCAACCTGAACGGTTGCTCTACCTGGCCATTCCTAATGATATTTACCAAGACTTTTTTCAGCGGTCGCCAATTCGAGATTTTGTGACCGAGCAGCAGGTTTTACTATTCATCTTTAATCCCAACGGCGAGGAGATAATGCAATGGATAAACTAGCTTTTTATAGATCGGCAATTAAAACTCTGATCGACCGCCATGCTGAACTACAAAATGGTAATAGTATAGTCGAAACTGTGCCGATTTGTGATACAGAGGGTGATAACTATTTGTTAATGGCGATCGGGTGGAATAGTTGCGGGCGAGTGCATTCAATTGGCTTTCACTTGCGGATTCGCAACGGTAAGATTTGGATTGAGTGGGATGGTACAGAAGAAGGTGTAGCACAAGAATTGCTGGATATTGGCGTTGACAAGGAAGATATTGTGCTGGGGTTTTATCGACCAGAAAGGCGGGTGCTAACTGAGTTCGCGATCGCCTGAAATTAATCGCTCTTTATAGGGATAATAGCGATCGCAC
>NZ_JAUBOJ010000756.1:0-1011 GCF_036700185.1 Microcoleus sp. BM001215392
TCTATGTAGATATTGCCTTACAGATTTTTTTTTGCTCACTTTTTCAGTGCCATTGAGCCTAAGTTGGTAAAGCATTGAGCAAAGTACCCATGAGTAAAGCCCCGGCTTGAAGATGCAACTGAATCGTCGTTACACAAAACCAGCGAAATAAGGCTTAATGCGCTGGAGCCAAAAGGCAAAGGATAAGGAGTTGGCAAGTTTTCGATTGACCAACAAGCACTTCCAATAAACCCGGCGAACAGCATCACTCTAAAGGTACACAGTATGGTCATTCGGAACGAGATAACCTCTCGTCTGCTCTCAGGTGGTCGAATACCTGAGTAGGTGCTAACCGTATGCAGCGAGTAGGAGAGATTAAGTCAGAAGCGAACGTCTGGGGTAATGCCCAGAATATGCAAACAGACTTACGATGATTTGGAAGATAAAGTCTCAAGTAGTGAGTAAAAATGTCTAATACACAGTCTAAAAAACTGATGGTGGAATGGCACAAAATTAACTGGCGCAAGCTAGAGCGTAATGTGTATAAGCTCCAAAAGAGAATTTATCAAGCCTCTGTTCGTGGTGATGTAAAAGCATTTCGCAGACTCCAAAAGACGCTGATGAAGTCTTGGTCAGCAAGAGTCTTATCGGTTCGTAGAGTTACCCAGGATAACCAGGGGAAAAAGACGGCGGGTGTAGATGGCGTTAAGTCGCTAACTCCAAAGCAACGTTTAGACCTGACTCAAAAATTAAACCTGGGGTCAAAGGTCAGTCCAACTAGGAGGGTATGGATTCCTAAGCCTGGGACGGAAGAGAAGCGACCTTTGGGTATACCTACAATGGAAGACCGAGCCTTGCAAGCACTTGTCAAGCTGGCACTAGAGCCAGAATGGGAAGCGCGATTTGAACCTAACTCATACGGGTTCAGACCCGGAGTGCGATTCGTTGGGTAGAAACTAACTCTGAAATGGGTGGAGGATTACTCACAAGAAACATAAGAACCTTGATAATTTGATAGTCATGTGGGTGAGA
>NZ_JAUBOJ010000757.1:0-1001 GCF_036700185.1 Microcoleus sp. BM001215392
AGATAAACGCAGATAATTTTAGGGTGTTTTCCGATTTTTGCAATTCAAGTCTACTCATAACAACTAAAAAAAAATTAATTTAAAACACCGCGTGCGAAAGTTCTGCCGGATTCAGATTGTTGTGAATAACTTGACCGTCGCGGAACCAAACAACCCGGCGAGTTTGTCGCGCTACTTCCGGTTCGTGAGTTACCATCACCACAGTCATTCCGGCTTCATTGAATTCTGTAAAAATATCCATTACTTCTTGAGTAGTTTTCGTATCCAATGCACCAGTCGGTTCATCTGCAAGCAATAATACAGGACGATTGACAATTGCGCGGGCGATGGCTACCCGCTGCTGCTGTCCTCCTGATAGTTGATTCGGTTTATTTTGCAGCCGACTTTCCAGGCCTACTTTGGTTAAAGCTTCTGTTGCTCTTTCGCGTCTTTCGGATGAGGGAATGCCTGCATAAACCATCGGTAACATCACATTTTCTAATGCTGTGAGTTGAGCTAGCAGGTGAAATTGTTGGAAGACAAAACCTAATTTTAAATTGCGAATTCCGGCTAATTCTGATTCTGGCATTTGGGCGACATCTACGCCGTCTAGGTAGTAACTGCCGCTCGTAGGTCGATCGAGACAGCCGATAATATTCATAGCTGTAGATTTGCCCGAACCGGATGCGCCCATAATTGAGCAATACTCTCCTTGCGTTACCGTCAAGCTGATCCCGTTGAGGGCGCGCACTTCCAGGTCGCCGATGCCGTAGACTTTGGTTACGTCTTTGAGACCGAGGATGACGGGTTTTGAGGTGGCTTGCAGGTTGAGGTTTTGGTGGGTCTCGGTTTGTAGTTCAGGCATTTGTTTTTATGTGCGATCGACACAACTTACTACTAACTTAACACTTGTTAGGAGTTTGTGTGGGTTAAATGCGATCGGGATCGATTTCAAGACTTACGCGGGGGGCGAGAAACCGGGTTTCTACGAGTTTTGTGTTGGGTGACGAGAAATCTACAAA
>NZ_JAUBOJ010000758.1:0-1001 GCF_036700185.1 Microcoleus sp. BM001215392
AATTTAGGGTCGTTTGGTTTCAGTGTATAGGTTGAATCTGTTACTAAGATCGGTTGCTCTCTGCTGATCGTACCCTGGAACCGTGCTTGCGGGCCCGGTGCCGAAACCAGAGCGGGGTTGGGAGTGGTTGCGACCGGAGCATTGAGGTTGCCTGGAACACCGCCACCGGGCAGTGTCGCGGGAAAAATTTCCAAGACTGAGTAATTGGCAGCTCGCAAATCGCGGAAGGTAGCCACTCCGCTGGCATCGGTGATGGCGATGGGTTCTGAGGCTTGATCCCACCGACCGTTGCCGTTCAAATCTAAAATGAAGGGTACGTTACCAATGGCGGGTTCCAAAACTCCATTGACCACATTTCGGGTGCCGCTGCGGTCATTGTCCCGAAATTTGTTAATTTCAATTTGATAGAGCGGAGTGTCGCCAACTTGAGCGCAGGCAAAGGTTTGACCTGCTGCTACCGTTACGTCGAGTAGGGGAATGTTGTTGGGCGGAGTGCTTTGGGGGAAATCTCTTTCTAGGGGTTGCCCGTTGACACCGTTGACTCGTTCTTCCCGAATCTTGTAGGAGCCTGGTGCCACATTAAATGACCACCCACCATTTTTATCTGTTAGGGTGTTGGGTTCCCCTGCATCGAGTTGACCGTTGCCGTTTGTATCAATATAAATCTTGACATTTTTAATCCCCGGTTCATTGCCGTCTCGAAAGCCGTTGGCATTGATGTCGAGGTATTTGCATCCCACAATCCGGCTGCCCACAACTGCGGTGTTGCCAAAGAAAACGTTGGCGTTGCTGTTTCCAACGGTGACAGCGAGGGGGTTGGGAGTCGTGGTACGAAAACCAGCAGGTATTGTGGTTTCTGTGAGTACGTAGTTACCAGGGACAATATTGGTGAATGAGAACGCTCCGTTAGCGTCTGTAAGGACGGAGACATCGCCTGTATCTAATCGGCCGTTGCTGCCGATCGCAGGTTCGAGCAGAATGGGGATATTTGCCAGACCTGG